>CAMGAL010000036.1 GCA_946007445.1 uncultured Mediterranea sp. | reverse complement strand
GTCTGGGTGTTGCGGCTTGTGCGCCCATTTCTCCAGCCCGGCGAGCAGAAACATGACGCAGGCGGCTCCTCACGTCTGACGCATCCGGCCGATGCCACCCCCGAAGGAGGCCGACATCCGCAGTGCCTGTTCTTCACTGAAACCATAGAGGTCGGCAAACGCCGCCACCACTGATTGCGAGCAGTTGTACCCTTCCTTGAAGAGGGCCACTGCCTTGGCGATTCTATCTTCCATATTCTTTTTTAGTAGTTAAAGTAGTTATAGTAGTTAAAGGAGTTAAAGTAGTTAAAGGAGTTAAAGCCGATACTCCGACTATTGACTGAGCAGGCGTAGCCTGCGATAACTCCTAACGGAGCGAAGCGGAGTGATAACTCCTATAACTCCTATAACTCCTTTAACTCCTAAAAGAAAAAATATTATGTTAGCAAAACGAATCATACCGTGCCTCGACATCAAAGACGGACAGACCGTAAAGGGTGTCAACTTCGTCGGCCTGCGTCAGGCGGGCGACCCCGTAGAGCTGGCACGCGCCTATAGCCGCCAGGGAGCTGACGAACTGGTGTTCCTCGACATCACGGCCAGCTACGAGGGACGCAAGACCTTTGCCGAACTGGTGCAGCGCATTGCCGCCAACATCAGCATCCCCTTCACCGTGGGGGGAGGCATCAACGAACTGGCTGACGTTGCGCGCCTGCTGGCTGCCGGAGCCGACAAGATTTCCATCAACTCGGCCGCCATCCGCCGACCGGAACTGATAGACGAGATAGCCGGCCACTTCGGCCAGCAGGTGTGTGTGCTGGCTGTGGATGCCCGGCTGGAGGAGGACGGCACCTGGTACTGCTACCTCAACGGCGGACGCGTCAAGACCCCCCGCAACCTCTACGAATGGACCCACGAGGCCCAGGAGCGCGGTGCGGGCGAAGTGCTCTTCACCAGCATGAACCACGACGGCGTGAAGACCGGCTATGCCAACGAGGCCCTGGCCCGCCTCTCCGAGGGGCTCTCCATCCCCGTCATTGCCTCGGGTGGAGCAGGCACCATGGAGCACTTTGCCGACGCCTTCCTGAAGGGAAAAGCCGATGCCGCACTGGCGGCCAGCGTTTTTCACTTCGGAGAAATCACGATTCCCGAATTAAAATCGTATCTTTGCAGCCGGGGAATTGCGGTCCGTCGAGTCTGAACCCGCCGGCTGCTACCGATAGAACATACACTAACTGACAACGAGAGATATGGAACTGAACTTCGACAAGATGAACGGGCTGGTGCCCGCCATTATACAGGATGCCCACACGGCCAAGGTGCTGATGCTGGGATTCATGAACGCTGAGGCCTACGCCAAGACCGTGGAGAGCGGCTTGGTGACCTTCTTCAGCCGTACCAAGAACCGCCTCTGGACCAAGGGCGAGGAGAGCGGCCACGTGCTCCGTGTGGTATCCATCCAGGCCGACTGCGACCAGGACACGCTACTCATCCAGGCCGAACCCCACGGTCCCGTGTGCCACACCGGCACCGACACCTGCTGGGGCGAGAAGAACGAAGAGCCGGTGATGTTCTTGCGCGAGCTGCAGGACTTCATCTGCCGCCGCCATGAGGAGATGCCCCAAGGCTCCTACACGACCAGCCTCTTCGAGAGCGGCGTCAACAAGATGGCCCAGAAGGTGGGCGAGGAGGCCGTGGAGACCATCATCGAGGCCTGCAACGGCACCGACGAGCGACTCATCTACGAGGGAGCCGACCTGCTCTACCACCTCATCGTGCTGCTCACCTCGAAGGGCTACCGCATCGAAGACCTGGCACGCGAGCTGCAGGAGCGCCACGCACCCAACTGGAAGAAGCACTGACCCACCCCTATCCCCGCCCACGGCCATGAACGAGACATTGATAGCGTACCACCAGGTGGACATCTGCCAGCAGGAGCTCTGCGTCCTCGAAGGCGTAGACCTCGAGCTGCACGGCGGCGAGTTCGTCTACCTCATCGGCAAGGTTGGCTCCGGCAAGACCAGCCTGCTGAAGACCTTCTATGCCGAGCTGGACGTCCACCAGGGCGAGGCCGAGGTGCTGGGCTACGACCTGCGCCGCCTCAAGCGCAAGCAGCTGCCCGCTCTGCGCCGCAAGCTGGGCATCGTCTTCCAGGACTTCCAGCTGCTGACCGACCGCACCGTACACGACAACCTGGAGTTTGTACTGCAGGCCACCGGCTGGCGCAACCGCCGCGAGCGCCACGACCGCATTGAGGAGGTGCTGCAGCAGGTGGGCATGGAGAACAAGGGCTACAAGCTGCCCAACGAACTGTCAGGCGGCGAGCAGCAGCGCATCGTCATTGCCCGCGCCATCCTCAATGCACCGCCCATCATCCTGGCCGACGAGCCTACGGGCAACCTCGACGCCGAGACCGGTCGGGCCATCACCCGCCTGCTCTACGACCTGAGCCGCGAGCAGGGCCCCCTGGTGGTGATGACCACCCACAACCTGCAGCTGCTGGAGGAGTTTCCCGGCGTGGTGTATCGCTGCGCCGACCACCGCATCGAACAGATGACAGACAAGACAAAAAGTTATAACCCTTAATATAGAAGAAACAAGAAATGAAAGTATTGAAGTTTGGAGGTACTTCGGTCGGCTCAGCTGCCCGGATGAAGGATGTGGCCCGACTGATCAACGATGGTGAACGCAAAATCGTGGTGCTCTCGGCCATGTCGGGAACGACCAACACCTTGGTGGATATCGCGGACTATCTCTACAAGAAGAATCCGGAAGGCGCCAACGAGATTATCAACAAGCTCGAATCGGTCTACCGCCGACACATCGACGCCCTCTACGACACGCCCGAATACAAGCAGAAGGGACGCGAACTGGTGAAGTCGCACTTCGACTCCATCCGCACCTACACCAAGGACCTCTTCACGCTCTTCGAGGAGAAGGTGGTGCTGGCCCAGGGCGAACTCATCTCTACCGGCATGATGAACTACTACCTGCAGGAGCAGGGCGTCAACTCGGTGCTGCTGCCCGCCCTGGAGTTTATGCGCACGGACAAGAACGCCGAGCCCGACCCCACCTACATCAAGGAGAAACTGCAGAACCAGATGGAGATGTATCCCGATGCCGACATCTACATCACCCAGGGATTCATCTGCCGCAACGCCTATGGCGAGATTGACAACCTGCAGCGCGGAGGCAGCGACTACACCGCCTCGCTCATCTGAACCGCCATGGACCCCACCGCCCCCGGCACGTTGATCTCCAACGACACGGAGAAGGGGCTCATCAAGGCCGTGGCCGCCAAGGACAACATCACCGCCATCAAGATTAAGTCCGGACGTATGCTCCTGGCCTACGGCTTCCTGCGCAAGGTGTTCGAGATCTTCGAGAGCTACCAGACCTCCATCGACATGATCTGCACCTCCGAGGTGGGCGTCTCCGTCTCCATAGACAACACCAAGCACCTGAACGAAATCCTCGACGACCTGAAGAAGTATGGCACCGTCACCGTGGACAAGGACATGTGCATCATCTGCGTCGTGGGCGATCTGGAGTGGGAGAACGTGGGCTTCGAGGCCAAGGCACTCGACGCCATGCGCGACATCCCCGTCCGCATGATCTCCTTCGGAGGCAGCAACTACAACATCTCCTTCCTCATCCGCGAGTGCGACAAGAAGGCCGCCCTGCAGTCGCTCAGCGACATGCTGTTCAACGCAGAGTGACCGACCGACACAGTCAAATACAATAACGAATAAACAAATATGAAAGGTACCTTCCCCATCCAGCAGTTTGCCGAGCTGCAGACTCCCTTCTACTACTACGACCTAGAGCTGCTGCGCCACACGCTGCACACCATCTGCACCGAAGCCGGACGCTACGACCGCTTCGCCGTACACTATGCCGTCAAGGCCAACGCCAACCCCAAGGTGCTGGCCGTCATCCGCGAGAGCGGCTTGGGAGCCGACTGCGTGAGCGGCGGCGAGATACAGGCCGCCCTGCGGGCAGGCTTCCCTGCCGACCGCATCGTCTTTGCCGGCGTAGGCAAGGCCGACTGGGAAATCAAGCTCGGCCTCGACGAAGAGATCTTCTGCTTCAACGTGGAGTCCATCCCCGAACTGGAGGTCATCGACCAGCTGGCCGCCCAGCGCGGCAAGGTGGCCCAGGTGGCGTTCCGCATCAACCCCAACGTAGGGGCACACACCCATGCCAACATCACCACCGGCCTGGCTGAAAACAAGTTCGGCATCAGCATGGAGGACATGGACCGGGTCATCGACCTGGCTCAGTCGCTCCGGCACGTGCACTTCATCGGCCTCCACTTCCACATCGGCTCGCAGATCCTGGAGATGGGCGACTTCATAGCCCTCTGCCACCGCATCAACGAGCTGCAGGACAAGCTCGAAGCCCGCGGCATCCTGATGCCCCACATCAACGTGGGTGGCGGTCTGGGCATTGACTACCAAGACCCCAACGGCCATCCCGTGCCCGACTTCCGCACCTACTTCGCCACCTACGACACGCACCTCCGGTTGCGCCCCGGCCAGACACTCCACTTCGAGCTGGGCCGTGCGGTGGTGGGTCAGTGCGGCTCACTCATCTCCAAGGTGCTCTATGTCAAGCAGGGCACCAACAAGCAGTTTGCCATCCTCGACGCCGGCTTCACCGACCTCATCCGTCCTGCCCTCTACCAGGCCCACCACGAGATGGAGAACCTCTCCTCCGAGGCCGATGCCCAGGTGTACGACGTGGTAGGTCCCATCTGCGAGTCGTCCGACGTCTTCGGCAAAGCCGTCAGCCTCAACGCCGTCCATCGTGGCGATCTGGTGGCTCTGCGCTCGGCCGGTGCCTATGGCGAAATCATGGCTTCGGGCTACAACTGCCGCCCCCTGCCCGTGGGCTACACCAGCGACGAACTGCAAGTGAGCATTAAAAACATTAAATAATGTTATCCGATAGTGCACCTTTCGAATAATCACCCTATATTTGTAATGATTTCAATTAACTAATAACTAAAAGTATGATTACGGAAAAATTACAGAAAGCTATCAACGAGCAGATTACTGCCGAGATGTGGTCGGCCAACCTCTATCTGGCCATGTCATTCTATATGGAGAAAGAGGGCTACACCGGTTGTGCCCACTGGCTGAAGAAGCAGTGGATGGAGGAGAACGAACACGCCTGCGCCATGGCAGGATACATCCTCAGACGTGGTGGCAAGGCCACGGTCAACAAGATCGACGTCGTGCCCGACAGCTTCGGCACCCCCCTGGAGTGCTTCAAGCAGGTGTATGAGCACGAGTGCCGCGTCTCCAAGATGATCGACGAACTGGTGGACGTAGCTGCCGCCGAGAAGGACAAGGCTACGCAGGACTTCCTCTGGGGCTTCGTTCGCGAGCAGGTGGAGGAAGAAGCTACCGCAGCCGGCATCGTAGACATGCTGACCAAGGCCGGCGAATACGGTGTCATGTACGTTGACAGCAAGCTGGGCGCCCGCTGATTCGCGCCTACTGCTGAAGGGTAGACATCAATTTTTTCACTGCGACGGGAGGGTATCCACATACCCTCCCGTTTTCTATGCCCCTTCGTCAAGGGGCAGTCTGAAAAGTCACTATTCAACTCCCCTCCTCCTGGGAGGTTGCTCTCTCCCGATAACGGGAGAGCCGGAGAGGGTTGGTGCCCGGTACGGGCGAGGTGGTAGAGAACATACAGGATAGATAACCCCATGAATGATTCCCATTCACCCCTCCCTCTCAAACAGCCGCTTCCTTGCCAGCTCCTCGTAGCAGCTGCCCGGCCGGCCATAGTTGGCATAGGGATAGATGGAGATGCCGCCGCGCGGCGTGAAGAACCCCGTCACCTCGATGTACTTGGGATCCATCAGCCGGATCAGGTCCTTCATAATGATGTTCACGCAGTCCTCGTGGAAGGCACCGTGGTTGCGGAAGCTGAACAGGTAGAGCTTCAGGCTCTTACTCTCCACCATCTTGACGTCGGGGATGTAGCTGATGCGTATCTCCGCAAAGTCCGGCTGGCCCGTGATGGGGCAGAGGCTGGTGAACTCGGGGCAGTTGAACCGTACCCAGTAGTCGTTCTCGCGATGCTTGTTGTCGAAGGCCTCCAGCACCTCCGGCGCATAGTCCTGCCTGTACACGGTCTTTCCGCCCAGCAGGGTCAGTTGTTCTTTCAACTCTTCTCTCATTGCTTTTCTATTTCCTTTTCGATACAATCTATTTTTCTACTCTCTCCCTCCAATGATGGCGCTGTGGGCAGGGCTTTGCTGCCCATGGAGAATGGGTACTTCCTGTTTGTCCAAGGTATCTAACTCCCCTCTTCCTTGCGGAGGAGGGGTGTCACGGAGTGACGGGGTGGTAGGGAGCACAAGGATAGGTAGATTCCATGAATGATGCCCCGCTGTGAACTCCTTAGCACCTCCCAGCCAAATACTTCTCCAGCCCCTCCCGCCGCAGCAGGCAGGCCCAACAGTGCCCGCACCCGTCGCCGGGGATGCGGATGTAGCAGGTCAGCGTCTCGTGGCGCACCAAGTCCAGTACGCCCAGCCGGTCGGCCAGCGCCCAGGTCTCCGCCTTGTCAATCCACATCAGAGGGGTGTGGATGACAAACTGCTCGTCCATGGCCAGGTTCAGCGTCACGTTGAGCGACTTGATGAAGGCGTCGCGGCAGTCGGGGTAGCCGCTGAAGTCCGTCTGCGACACCCCCGTCACCAGGTGGTTGATGCCCCGCTCTCGCGCATACACCGCCGCGATGCTCAGGAAGAAGAGGTTCCGCCCCGGCACGAAGGTGTTCGGAGGCCCGTCGGCTGGCTTCACCTGGTCCATCACCATCGATGTGTCCGTCAGTGAGTTATGTCCCAGCCGACCGATGAACGACACGTCCATCACGTCCCACTCCACGCCGGCCTTGCGGGCTATCTCCCGCGCCAGGTCCACCTCGTGCCGATGCTTCTGTCCGTAGAGGAAGCTCAACGCATACACCTTCTTGAATTGTTCCTTGGCCCAAAACAGGCAGGTGGTGGAGTCCTGCCCACCGCTGAACACCACCAAAGCACTCTCTTTGTTCATGATTCTATTCGTTTTAATGTCCTTACTGTCAGTAGAGTCAGGGGCAGCACCACCACCTCGTAGGCTGTCTTCAGCACCACCTGGGCCGCCATCAGCCCCGCCAGTTCGCGCCACCCCAGCAGACCGCCGAAGGCGATGGGGAAGAACACCACCGAGTCGGCCGCCTCACCCACCACCGTGCTCCAGATGGCCCGCAGCGAGAATCGCCGTTCGCCGTGTGCCTGCTTCATGCGGCTCATCACCCAGGCATTCAGCAGGCTGCCCGTCAGGAAGGCCGCCAGGCTGGCCACCACGATGCGCGGCGCCAGGCCGAACACGAAGTTGAAGTGTGCCTCGCCTTCCCATCCCTCGGCCGAGGGCAGGTGTACGGCCAGCAGTCCCAGCAGCACCACCAGGGCGTTCATGGCAAATCCGCAGTAGATTACCATCCGCGCGCGGCGGAAGCCCCACACCTCCACGATGCAGTCGTTCAGGATGTAGGAGATGGGAAACACCAGCAGACCGGCCGTCAAGGTCAGTCCGCACACCTCTATCAGTTTGGTTTCAAGTAGATTGGCTGTTATCAGGCATACGCAGAACAGTATGCCTGCCAGCATAAATAGAATAGATACTTTTTCCTTCATCGCTCCTGTTTTTTACGTGGTGGTCTGGAATACACGTTGGTTTTCGGGCTGCAAAGATAAGTATTTTTTTTGAGATATGCAAATCCGCCCCTTTCCCGTCATTCCGAGCGAAGCGCAGCGAAGTCGAGGAATCTCCATCCCATCTCTTTCTCAATCATCCCCCAACTACCTCTCAACGATTCCCATTTGTAAGTATATTTATCACCCCTAAACCATACCCAAACAAGCCCTCCGGAATAGTTGCGGAATAGTTGCGGAATACTTGAGGAATAGTTGAGGTGTACTTGCACCCTGCATTTTGCGTGATTTGCAAATTTCAAAGGTGCTGATTGTCAGGAGGATGGAATTTTGCAAATAGACCATTATATGCCAGTAAATGCCGTCGCTATCTGTCTTGTATTGTTGAATTAGTTCACTTTCCTTATCAAAGTCTGAGTATACACACAACCCGATGGACACGGGTTCCTCTTTTTCCTAACGAAAAGCAAATTTCAATTGATTCAAATATCCCACCTTCTATTCTCCCCAGTAAAGGTAAGTGTTGACTCGATATTCCAAAAAATAAAGTAGGCCGGGAATAAATCCCAGCCCACTTGTTTATTCTTTTAATTTTCCTTCTTTATTAGGGCTTCTGATATGTTTTCGAGGTAGTACTCCAGGTGTAAGTCTTTGATTGACCATTGATCCACACCGTTATACTTCCCAACGCATCCTCTTCGTTTTTATATTTTATGAATGAGATTTCATCAGGCATTGTCAGAGCCCATGAGTACGTTTCTGCTTCTCCCTCTTTACCCAGCGTAATACTGTTCGGCACAGAAGTGAACTTCAAGGTTGCTCCTGACACACCGTCCTTTTCAATGACAACACCATAAGTACTGTTACCCTTCAATTCTACCGTTCCAGTACCCTCGATTTTTTTGATGGTGCTTATTCCTCCACTATATGCATTATAAAATCCAGGAGCGTACAAAGTCGCGGCATCTGCACTAGTAATCGATCCCTCGTTTGCCGTAATTGTTCCCGTTCCGAGCAATGTACCCACTGCTACACCTTGGTTCTCGTAAATCAGTGTACCACCCACATTGATTGATCCGCTGTTTCTCAGACCGGTTGTAGTTGTCGTACCACTCACTGTTACCTTCGAGTTGATGGGAATCAACACATAGCTCTTTGCGTTCACCTTTAGGGTTTCAACGCTCTGACCATCCGTTCCGGTAACAATTGTGTTATTCATTCCTTCAACCTCAATCAGGTCGAGAGCTGCTGAGCTCAAGCCCAGGTCAATGCTTGCACCATTCTTCAGAACGATATTTCCTACCTTACAATAATCTTTCACGTCGAACGGAGTCGAGTTAGGTGTTTCTTCAGTAACTTTTTTGTTTAATGTCCAAGAAATACCATCCAAAACCAAGGTGTTGTACTGTGGGTTCTTTACCAGCAAGAAGTCGCTTGTAATGACATAGGCAATTTTACCCTTGGTGTTCGTCACACTTACGTTTGCTCCGTTCACATAAGTTATCAGACCCACCGTACCATCAATTGCGTTTTCATCAACTACCACGGTTGATCCTTCCTTAGCTTCGATTGTACCCGAGTTATCAATTCCATTGGTAGCACCACCTGCAACGTTTGACAGTACGCCGCTGTTGGAAATTAACGCTTTCGAACCATTATTATACAGGTCAGTATCAGCATACAAGAACCCGTTGTTTTCGATGGTACCGTAGTTCGTTCCGTTTACTTTCAGAACCACACCAGATGCCACAGTCACCAACGCATTGTTTCCTACGCCCTTGTAGTTGCTGCCGCTAGCATAGTTCGTAAAGTTTTCAACTACTACGTCTGCCTTTACATCCACCTTTACTCCTCCATTATTTGTTTTTTTGTCGTTTTCTCCGACAGCAGTTCCGTTAACCAGTGTTTTGATAGAAGACACGCCCTCTGCATTGAACACGCCCAAATTAGTCAAAGTGCCGGTAATCTCAGTGTCTTCTCCGAAAGCAGCCGTTACACCGGCATTTACCTTCACATTTTCCACAACTGCCATTTCCAACGTTGCATCGCTAGTCAGAATCATTTTTCCTCCGCTCACGTTCAACATATAGTCCTTGGCATTGGTAGTCTTCACTTTTGCAATATCGCTTCCGCTCAGCTCTACATCGCCCAGCAGGGTGATGTTTAACAAAGGAGCATCTTCCTCATCTTCATCTACAGCAGGAACAGATTCCAACATTTTGCTCCATTCTTCTGCATTACCCACGAAATAGTTTTCAGCAGCTTTCAGTGTTCCACTGATAGGCAACGTGATGTTCACCACGGTACCCATTGTGATTTCTGAATAGTCCACATCACCCAGGGTATTATTTGCACCATAGTGTCTCAGTTCCACACTTTTGCTGTACACTCCCTTGTTGGTATACACGTCAATAACGAACTCTGCACCATTATTATTAGCAGCACCAGTTTCGTCATTTGCATAGTTCTGAGCAGGAATTACCATATATACTTCCTTGGCAGTGCTGGTAGCAGCCACATCGGGAAGGCTGATGATGACATAGTCAGAGCCCGTGCCGGCTGGAGTTCCGAAGTCCGCCGTGTACTTATGTGCAGGGTCTGACGGTTGTCCATCCCTGTCCACCGGAACAAGTACACCTGCATTGGTTACATCACCCACTTTTTTGCTTCCTTGAGTCGCAATCTTGGTGTTCGACAGTGTACCAGACAGACTGAACTGCTTTCCGCTTTCACCTCTCTTCACAAGAATCTGTTGTACCTCCAGGCCACTGATATTGCTGGTAATCTTGAACTTCAAGAAAGCGAAGAGGTTGTACATATTCACGTTTACCTTTTCAGCTGTCTCACCTTTGTTATCAGCTTTAAGGAAAGCATAACCAATACCCATGGCATTATCTTGAATGGCCTGAATAGAGTTGAAAGTCTTGTTCGCATCCTTCGTGTCGTAAGCGTACTGCACCTGATTGATGCTGTAAGGTACCGCTTTTTTGCGACTACCATTCAGTGCGGGGTTGTACTGGTAGTAGAAGAGGTAGTTACCTTCCACCAGGCGTGAGGGTGTTTTCCACAAGCCATTTTCCAGAGAGAAGGGGTGGTTCGTCGCAATACCGTCAGTAATCTCGTAACCATTGACACCCGGCGTTCCAACTTTGTCAATCAAGGCAGCAGCCACCTGGTCCTTCGTATCGAGCACGATAGCGCCGTCACCGACAGAGAGGCGGGTGTTGGCTTGCTTGTCAAAGTTGAACACGAGATCCGTGTCAATCAGTTTTCTTCCTTTCAAGGACGCAGCGCCATTGTCCAGTTGAAAATCATCTTCCGATGAGCAGGCAGCAAACAATGCGGGCATTGCAAGTGCCAATAAAACATGTTTTGTTCTCATTGTTTTTGATAAATTAATTATTATTAGTTGTGTCACAACCTAAGTTTCATTCCTGTACACCTTGGCAGATCAATCATATCCTTGGGTTGCACAGGGTATTCATTATTTCAGGCCCTCCGGCCTGGTTCTGAAGATTAGAAATCGGGAGTCTCGTTGACACCGCCGCCACCGAAGTTTCCTCCAGTTTCGTTTTCGCCGACGCTTCCAGCGAAGCCCACTTCGACGAGTGTCTCCACGATTTCCACCTCCGGAGCCACATACTTCATTTCCATTTTCATACTCATATACATTTTAGTTAGTTAATAATATAGAATTTCTGTTTAGAGTGCACAAAAATAGGCATAAATTTCCCGAATACAGGGTTGGAGGGTGTGGGTGTCAAGAAAGATGCTTCGAAGTGGTTTGGAAGTATGG
>CAMGAL010000035.1 GCA_946007445.1 uncultured Mediterranea sp. | reverse complement strand
AGTTCTGATAGATTATGGAAAACTACCTTGTATCGGCTCGCAAGTACCGCCCGGCTACCTTTGAGACGGTGGTGGGGCAGCGGGCGCTGACCACCACGCTGAAGAATGCCATTGCCTCGGGCAAACTGGCTCATGCCTACCTCTTTTGCGGTCCGCGGGGTGTGGGCAAGACCACCTGCGCCCGCATCTTTGCCAAGACCATCAACTGCCTGCAGCCCACCGCCGACGGCGAGGCGTGCAACGAGTGTGAGTCGTGCCGGGCCTTCAACGAACAGCGTTCCTACAACATCCACGAGCTGGATGCCGCGTCGAACAACTCGGTGGACGACATCCGCCAGCTGGTGGACCAGGTGCGCATCCCGCCGCAGATAGGCCGATACAAGGTGTACATCATCGACGAGGTACACATGCTCTCCACATCGGCCTTCAATGCGTTCCTCAAGACGCTGGAGGAGCCGCCCCGCCACGCCATCTTCATCCTGGCCACCACGGAGAAACACAAGATACTGCCCACCATCCTGTCGCGCTGCCAGATCTATGACTTCTGCCGCATCGGGGTGGAGGAGATTGTGGCCCACCTGGCTCATGTAGCCGACCGCGAGGGCATCACGGCCGAGCCCGAGGCGCTACACGTCATTGCCCAGAAGGCCGACGGCGGTATGCGCGACGCCCTCTCCATCTTCGACCAGGTGGTGAGCTTCACGGGCGGGAACATCAGCTATCAGGGTGTCATCGAGAACCTCAATGTGCTGGACTACGAGTACTACTTCCGCCTGACCGACCACCTGCTGGCCGGACAGGTGAGCGAGTCGCTGCTGCTCTTCAACGAGGTGCTGGACAAGGGCTTCGACGGCAGCCACTTCATCAACGGACTGGCCTCGCACCTGCGCGACCTGTTAGTGAGCCGCGACGAGGGCACACTGCCCCTGCTGCAGGTGGGTGCCGGCATCCGCCAGCGCTATCTGGAGCAGGCTCGCCACTGCCCGCTCCCCTTCCTCTACAAGGCCATGAAGCTGTGCAACGACTGCGACCTCAACTACCGCACGAGCAAGAACAAGCGACTGCTGGTGGAGCTGACACTCATCCAGGTGGCTCAGCTGACGGCCGCTGCCGACGACTCTCCGGCTGGTGGGCGTGGCCCTAAGCAAGAGATAAAACCCCTATTCCATCAGTCGGCGCAGCCGGCCGCACAGCCTGCCGCCGCACCCATAGCCACCCCGACACCGGCTCCCGCCCCGCCAACGGCCAAACAGCCTGCGGCCAAGCAACCTGCCGCCAAGCAACCCGCCGCCCCACGGGCGGAGGTGCACCCCACCCCCGGCATCTTGCAGCAGCAGCGGGACGAGCCGCGCATACCGGTGGTGGACGGCAGCAAGTTGGGCATCGCCATCCGCCCGCAGCCGAGCAGGAGGCCAACTACTACTGGCTGGAGTATGCCTCGCGCCTGCCCCACGAGCAGATAGCACTGACCAAGCGGATGCAGGGCATCCACCTCCGGCAGCTCAACCCCACCACGTGCGAGCTGGTGGTGGACAACGACCTGGTAGCGGGCGAGTTCAAGGCACAGCAGCCGGCCATACAGGCCTACCTGCAAGAGCGGCTGCACAACCGGCAGGCGTCGCTGCAGATACGCATCAGCGAGGCCACGGAGAAGAAGGCCTTCGGACGCGTGGAGAAGTTTCAGATGATGGCGGCCAAGAATGAGGCGCTGATGCAGCTGAAGGAGGCGTTTGGGTTGGAGTTGTATTCTTAGGAGATAAAGGGAGATAAAGGGAGATAAAAGGAGATAAAGGGAGATTATTAAGGAGATAAGTGTCAGAGTATTGGCCTTTATCTTCCTTTATCTCCTCTATCTCCCTTTATCTCCCCAAAAAAACAAAGAACCCAATGAAAACAATCGGAATCATCATTTGGTGGCTGATGGGGGCGCTGGCAGCAGGGGCAGCGACTCCCGGCCCAGAAAAACAACCGGTGGAGGAAGGTGTCTCACAGGAGTTGGCCATCCGACGCAAGGAAGCGATAGACAGCTTAGCCTATAAACTGCGCTTTGTGATACCCACCCGGCGCGACGAGGCCATCGTGGCGCACGAACGGCTGCACCTGGTGCTCCGCGAGCGACAAGAGATTGTGCTGGACTTTCGGAGTCCGGATGAACGGGTGCGCAACGTACGGATCAATGGGGAAGCGTGCCCATGGAGCACGGCCCACGACCACCTGCTTATCCCTCCGTCAGCCACCCGACGGGGCCTCAACGAGATTGACATCGAGTTCACAGCCGGCAGCCAGGCCCTCAACCGACGCGACGACTACCTCTACTCGCTCTTCGTGCCCGACCGCGCCCATACGGCCTTCCCCTGCTTCGACCAGCCCGACCTGAAGGCCTCCTTCTCGCTCACGCTGGAGCTGCCTGCCGCCTGGAAGGCCGTGTCCAACGGACCTGTGGTGCGCGAAGAGCAGCAGTACGAACGCCGAAAGGTGGAGTTCGCCCCCACCGAACCATTGCCCACCTACCTGTTCGCGTTTGCCGCCGGCGACTTCCAGTACCGCTATTTTCCCGAGCACCGCTTGGGGGCCTACTACCGCGAGACCGACGAGAGCCGCGTGGCCCAGCTGCCCGAGATAGCCCGTCAGATAGCCTTTGCCATCCGCTGGCAGGAGGAGTTCACGGGGATGCCCTACCCCTTTGCCAAGTACGACTTTGTGGTGCTGCCCGGCTTCCAGTTCGGGGGTATGGAACATGCCGGCGCCACGTTCTACAACGACAACACCCTGTTCCTCCCCGCGCACCCCACGCCCGACGAGGTGCTGCGCCGCACGGAGCTGATTGCCCACGAGACCAGCCACATGTGGTTTGGCGATGCCGTCACGATGAAGTGGTTTGACGACGTATGGACCAAGGAGGTCTTTGCCAACTACTTTGCAGCCGAAATCACGGCTCCCCTCTTCCCCGACATCAACCATCGCCTCAACTGGCTGAAGACCTACAAGGCGGCGGCCGTGTCGCTGGATCGCACCGAGGGGCGCACCAGCATCCGCCAGCCCTTGGACAACATGCGCTACGCCGGACTGGTGTACAACACCATCATCTACAACAAAGCGCCCGTCATGATGCGCCGCATGGTGGGCATGATGGGGAAAGAGGCGTTCCAACGGGGCATACGCACCTACCTGAAGAGCTATCGGTATGGCAACGCCACCTGGAACGACCTGGTGGAGATACTCGACGCCGAGACTCCGGCCGACCTCAAGGCCTTCAGCCGGGAGTGGGTGGACGAGGAGTACTGGCCGCATCTATCGGCCCAATCCTACCTGGACGGCCGAGACGACGCCCTCTATGGCTATCTGGAGATGTCGCCCCGGCAGACAGACAGCCTGATGGCCTACTGGCCGCAAGAGACGGAGCCCACGGCCCGCCAGGCACTGCTGATGACCCTGTATGAGAACTACTGCGCCGGCCGGATAGCCGAAGGACGGTGGTTGGCATTTCTGCTCGCCTCGTTGCAGCAGGAGGGCGAACTGCTGACGGCCTCCACGTTGGTGGGCTATCTGTCTGAGCCGCTGAACCTCTTGGGGAGGGAGCCGGGCGCGACGATGGAGCACGAGCTCGAACTGCTGATGGAGATGGCCGATGGCCATCGGCTCCCCTCGGTGCGCACACAGCTGCTCCGCCTGCTGATGCGCCACGCCTACGCGCCTGCGGTCACCCACTACCTGCTCACACTCTGGCAGGCCGGGAGCGACAGCCGCCTCTCCATCAACGACTACATGACCCTGACCTACGAGCTGGCCGTGCGCCTGCCCGAGAGGGCGGAGAGCCTGGTGGAGCAGCAACGCACCCGCATCGGCGACGGCGACAGGCTGCGCCAGTTTGAGTTCGTGGCACGGGCGGTGGTGGCCTCCGAGGCCGCACGCGACTCGCTCTTCCACTCCCTATCCGAGCCATCGGCACGCCGCATCGAGCCTTGGACACTCTCGGTGCTCTACTACCTGAACCACCCGCTGCGCGATGCCGCTTCGGTGAAGTACATCGTGCCGGCCTTGGAGTGGCTGCCCGACATACAGCGCACAGGCGACATCTTCTTCCCCGCCAACTGGTGCAGCAACCTGCTGGCCGGACACCGCACGCGAGAAGCTGCCGCAGCGGTGGAGGCCTTTCTGAAGGCTACGCCCCAGCTGCACCCCATGCTCCGCAAGAAGGTGCTCAGTGCCGCCTACTTCCTGCAGCGGGCGGTGCGTCCATCATCCAAGGAGCCATAGGTCACTCCGCGTCGAGTGAGAGGTAGTGGCTGAGCCGTTCCAAGTCGGCCGGCGTGAACTCCTCCAGCAGGCTGAGCTCCTGGAGGTGGCGGATGGGACCATGCCGGCGACGGTACTCCAGGAGGGCCCGGGCCTGGTGATAGTGCAGGTAGGGATGCCGCATAAAGCCGTTCAGCGTCTCGCGGTTGATGTACAGCCGGCGGATGCGGGTGGTGTCCACCTGCAGCCAGTCGTGCAGCGGCCGGCTGTCGATGTCAATCTCACGCAGCTGGTCGATGCCATAGTAGCCTCCCAGCTGCTGCCTGTACGACACGATGCGCCGGGCCAGGAAAGGGCCTATGCCCGGAATGCGTTGCAATTCAGCGGTATCGGCCTCGTTGAGCTGTACGAGGGTGCCGGCCGGGTACTTCTCCGGTCGGGCCGGATAGCGGGCTGTGGTGTCCGGACGATAGAGCATAGGAACCGTATCGGAGGGGAGTTCCGCTGCCGAAGAAGCCTGCTCGGAAGGAACCGCGATTCGCATATAGAGCCACAAACAAACATACAGCTCGTCGGTCAGACCATAGAGTTTTCTGAAATCATCGGGCCGGCGGAAACGGCCTCCCTTGCTGCGATAGCGGAGCAGGTTGCGAACCATCCAAGGAGGCAGCCCCAACCGGTGCAAGGTGAGGGAATCGGCCCGGTTGGGGTCGAAGGGGAACAACTCCTCCTGGACCCTGTCCGCCTCAGCTTGCGCCTGCAGCCTGGCCTCGAAGGCCTCATGCTCCTGCCGTGCCACCTCCATCAGTTGCTGCTCTTCAGCCTCATTACCCGACAGCAGGCGGGGCAGGTAGTGAAAACCTAACCCCACAAGCAGCAGCAGGAGCAGCAACAGCAGGGTCTTGCGCCGGTCGCGGCGGCCGAACAGGAGGAAGTCGTGCAGATGGCCCCTCATGGGATGCTACAGATGAATGAGCCCCAGTTCGTTGATGAAGATGATGCCGATGGCCACCGGAGCCACATAGCGGAGAACGAAGAGCAAGAGGCGCACGATGTGTACCTTCAGGGTGCCGTGGTTGCTGATCTCCTCCTCCACCTGCCGGCGATCTACATACCAACCGATGAAGAGGGCGATGAGGAAGCCGCCCAGCGGCAACATAATCTTGGCCGTCACGAAGTCGAAGATGTCGAAGAGGGTCATGCCGCAGAGGGTGTAGCTGCTGCCTACTCCCAACGAGAGGGAACAGCAGATGCCCAGGATAGTACAGCCGAGAGTCACCCACACGGCAGCCTTGCGGCGGCTCATCTTGAACTCTTCGTGCAGGTAGGCCGTCACCACCTCGTGCATGGAGATGGTAGAGGTCAGGGCCGCTACTGCCAGCAAGACGTAGAACATCAGCGAGAGGGCGATGGCCAGCAGCGGCGTAGAGCCGAAGGCCTGCTGGAAGACATTGGGCAGGGTGATGAATAGCAGGCTGGGACCTGCATCGGGCTGGATGCCCACGGCAAATGCGGCGGGGAAGATGATGAAGCCGGCCAGAATGGCCACCAGGGTGTCGATGGCGGCCACATTGAAGGCCGTGCGGGGCAGGCTGGTGTCGCTACGGAAGTAGGAGGCATAGGTGCAGAGGCATCCCAAGCCGAGGCTCAGCGAGAAGAAGGCTTGTCCCATGGCTCCCAGCAGCACACTGCCGTCCACCTTGCTGAAGTCGGGCTTCAGCAGGAACTCGATACCGGCACTGGCGCCGGGCAACGACACGGCACAGACAGCCAGGACTACCAGCAGGATGAAGAGCACCGGCATCATGACCTTGGCCGAGCGCTCAATGCCCTTCTCCACACCCCGCACGATGACCAGGTGGGTGGCGATGAGGAAGAGCAGCAGCCAGATGACCGGTCGGAGGGGCTGGCTGGCAAAGGCGTTGAAGGAGTCGATGAACTGGTCGGCCTCTTTGCCGGCAAAGCCACCTGTGGCAGCCTCCACGAGGTACTCCAGGGGCCATCCCGCCACGACGGAGTAGTAGCTCAGAATGAGGAAGCCGGCCAGCACGCCCATACGCCCCACCCAGCACCAGGGAGTGCCGGGGGCCAGCTTACGGTAAGCACCGGCCGTATTGGCCCGCGCGCGGCGTCCGATGTAGAATTCGGCCATCATGATGGGGATGCCCAGCACCAGTACACAGGCCAGATAAATCAAGATGAATGCAGCTCCTCCGTGATTGCCCGTCTCGAAGGGGAAGCGCCAAATGTTACCCAAACCTACGGCTGACCCCGCCGAGGCCAGCACTACACCCAGCTTGCTGCCGAAGTTGCTTCTCTCGTTTTGCACCATAAAGTCTCTCAATTTGATGTTTTTCTCACTAAATTGCTGCAAAAGTAGAAATAATCTGCTACTTTTGTACGATAATCTAAAAGAAATTTGGCTCTATGCGTTATTATTTGAAAACCTATCCCATCTCGCTGCTGGTCATTCTGGCAGTGCTCTACCTCTCCTTTTTCTCGCCACCCTCTACCGAGCTCGACACCGTGGAGGGTATCGATAAGGTGGTACACCTCTGTATGTATGCCGGTCTGTCGGGCATGTTGTGGCTGGAGTTCTGGCGGGCACACCGGCTCTCCCCGGCTCCTCGCTGGCACGTCTGGGTGGGTGCCGTGGTCTGCCCCATCCTCTTCAGCGGGGCCATCGAGTTGCTGCAGGAGTATGCCACCACCCATCGGAGCGGCGACTGGCTGGACTTTGCCGCCAATGCCGCAGGTGTGGTGCTGGCCGCGCTTATAGGTAGTCGGCTACGGTGTTCAGCCTGAGGCTGTTGGAACCCTTGATGAGGATGGTCTTGCCGGCCGGCTTGTGTTGCTGCAGGGCGGCTATCAAGGCCATAGCATCGGGGTAGGTGGTGTAGAAGTGACGGGTGGCGGCAAACTGGCTGCCCACGAGGATGACATCCTTAAAGCCGCACTCCTCCAGATAGTTGATGACCTTCTGATGCTCCTCGGCACTCTCCTTGCCCAGTTCGCGCATGTCGCCCAGGATGAGCTGCTTGTTGTCAGCCTGTATCTTGTAGAAGTTGCTGATGGCGGCCATCATGCTGGTGGGGTTGGCGTTGTAGGCATCAATGATGAGGGTATTGTCTTCGGTCTGCTTCAGCTGCGAGCGGTTGTTCACGGGGTTGTAGCCGGCCAATGCCTGGTCTATCTGCTCGGCCTCTATGCCGAAGTAGCAGCCTACGGCCACGGCAGCCAGGGCGTTGGGGTAGTTATACTCGCCGATGAGGCGCGTCTGCACATGGTGGGGTTGTCCCTCCTTGCCTTGGCGCCACTGAAAGGCCAGGAAGGGGGAGTTGCCCGTGACGCGGCCGCTCACGTAGAGGTCGGCTCCGTGGCCATAGCACACAGGCTCCAGGCCTTGGGCCATCTCCTGCAGGTAGGGCCCGTCGTTGTAGAGGAAAATGGTCGTCTTGTGCTGCCGGCGCAGGTAGTCGAAGAGCTCCCCTTTGGTGCGGATGACTCCCTCCAAGGAGCCGAATCCCTCCAGATGGGCCTTGCCCACGTTGGTGATGAGGCCATAGTCGGGCTCGGCGATGCGTACCAGTGCCTCGATGTCGCCCGGGTGGCTGGCTCCCATCTCCACGATGCCCAACTGATGCTGGGGCGTGAGTCGCAGCAGGGTGAGAGGCACGCCGATGTCGTTGTTGAGGTTGCCTTGGGTATAGAGCAGGTTGTACTTCGTGCTGAGCACAGCGGCCATCAGCTCCTTGGTCGTGGTCTTGCCATTGGTGCCGGTAATGCCGATGAGGGGAGTCTTCAGCTCCATGCGGTGGTAGTGGGCCAGCTCCTGCAAGGTCCGGAGGCCGTTCTCCACCAGGATGTATCGGCTGTCGCCATCGGCCGGCAGACAAGAGGCCTCGTCGACGACGGCGTAGGCACATCCGGCATCCAATGCCTTGGAAGCGAACATGTTGCCGTTGAACTTATCGCCCTTGAGGGCAATGAACATGGAATCCTTCGGACAACAACGGCTGTCGGTGGTGACGCCTTGGCAAGAGAGAAAGAGTCGGTAAAGCTCGGAAATACTCATGTGCTCGTTTTTTTATTTCCCGGCAAAGATAGAGGTTATTTTGATTCCACACGTTTTCTTCTGCCATTTTTCTTGAAGAAAAGCCTTCTTGCCGCATTTTCTCCATCCATCGTGCGATTATTCCACGCTTTTTCCGTATGTTTGCAGGTCACAAACGAACCGTAAGATTATGATGACTTCTTATCCGAAATATATCAATGTGGGCGGAGAGCTGATGGACCTCTCCCGGCCTCGGGTAATGGGCATCCTGAACGTCACGCCCGACTCCTTCTATGCCGGAAGCCGTATGCAGAGCGAACAGGAGATTGCCGCCCGCGTGGAACAGATTCTGGCCGAAGGTGGCGAGATGATAGACATCGGTGCCTACTCCACGCGCCCCGGCGCCGACGATGTGTCGACTGCCGAAGAGATGGAGCGCCTGCGTCGCGGACTCTCCATCGTGCGCCGCATGGCCCCGCAGGCCGTGGTGTCGGTCGATACCTTCCGGGCCGATGTGGCCCAGATGTGTGTCGAGGAGTATGGAGTGCAGATTATCAACGACATAGCCGGCGGCGAGCTAGACGACCGCATGTTCTCCACCGTGGCCCGTCTGCAGGTGCCCTACATCCTGATGCACATGCAGGGCACTCCCCGCGACATGCAGCAGCATCCGCACTACGACAACCTCTTGGTCGAGGTGATGCAGTACTTCGCCCGCAAGGTGCAGCAGCTGCGCGACCTCGGTGCCAAGGACATCATTCTCGACCCCGGCTTCGGTTTCGGCAAGAGCCTGGAGCACAACTACGAACTACTCTCGCACCTCGAGGAGTTCCGCCTCTTCGAGCTGCCCCTCCTGGTCGGTGTGTCGCGCAAGAGCATGATTTACCGCCTGCTGGGTGGCACTCCCGCTGATGCGCTCAACGGCACCACCGCCCTCCACGCCATCAGCCTGATGAAGGGGGCGGACATCCTGCGCGTACACGATGTGCGGCAGGCCGTGGAAGTGGTGAACATCTATCAGCAAATGACAACTTTCTAATAGTAGGACGCAACGTGTTTTTCGAATTTGGCATAAAGGACTTTATCGACATCCTCCTGGTGGCGGTGCTGCTTTATCAGACCTACAAGCTGATGAAGGCCTCCGGCTCCATCCATGTGTTTACCGGCATTCTGGTCTTCATCCTCATCTGGCTGGTCGTGTCGCAAGTGCTGGAGATGAGGCTGCTCGGCTCCATCTTCGACAAGTTGGTCAGCGTCGGCGTGCTGGCCTTGATTGTGCTCTTTCAGGAGGAGATACGCCGCTTCCTGCTGACGCTCGGCTCGCACCGCCATGCCAATGCCTTGGTACGGTTTCTCACGGGGAACCGCAAGAAAGAGCTCGACCACGACGACATCATGCCCATCGTGATGGCCTGCCTCAGCATGGGCAAGCAGAAGGTGGGCGCCCTGATTGTGATGGAGAACCACATGCCGCTGGACGACATCGTGCGCACGGGCGACCTCATCGATGCCAACATCAACCAGCGCCTCATCGAGAACATCTTCTTCAAGAACAGCCCCCTGCACGACGGAGCCATGGTGGTGAGCAAGAAGCGCATCAAAGCGGCCGGCTGCATCTTGCCTGTCTCCCACAACCTCGACATCCCCAAGGAGCTGGGCCTGCGCCACCGTGCCGCCATGGGCATGTCGCAGGCCAGCGACGCGCGGATCATCATCGTCTCCGAAGAGACGGGCTCTATCTCCATGGCCTACAAGGGACAGTTTCACCTCCGCCTCACGGCCGAAGAGCTGGAGAGCCTGCTGATTCAAAACAACGACTGAGCCATGGAATACAACGACTGGACACAACGCACCCGCCTGCTGATGGGCGATGAAAAGATGGGACGGCTGCAGAAGGCCCATGTGCTGGTTGTAGGTCTGGGTGGCGTAGGAGCCTACGCTGCCGAGATGATAGCCCGGGCCGGAGTGGGCCGCATGACCTTGGTGGACGGCGATACCGTCCAACCCTCCAACCTCAACCGCCAGCTGCCTGCCCTCTGCTCGACCCTGCAGCAACCCAAGGCACAGCTCGTGGCCGACCGCCTGCTCGACATCAACCCCTCCTTGCAGCTGAAGGTGCTCCCCCTCTTCCTGACCGCCGAGCAGATACCCTCTCTGCTGGATGAGGCTCCCTACGACTTTGTGGTCGATGCCATCGACACACTGGCTCCCAAGTGTACCCTCATCGCCGAGGCCCTGCAGCGGCGCATCCCGATAGTGAGCAGCATGGGTGCCGGTGCCAAGAGCGATGTCACCCAGGTGCGCTTTGCCGACCTGTGGGACACCTACCACTGCGGACTGAGCAAAGCCGTGCGCTCGCGCCTCAAGCGCATGGGCATCCGGCGCAAGGTGCCCGTGGTCTTCTCCACCGAGCAGGCCGACCCACGGGCCGTCATCCTGACCCAGGGCGAGCAGAACAAGAAGTCCACGTGCGGCACGGTGAGCTACATGCCTGCCGTCTTTGGCTGCTACCTGGCCGGCTATGTATTGAAACATCTCTAATCCTCCCTCCCATGATACGACTGGAACAGATACAGAAAAGCTTCGGCTCCCTGCAGGTGCTGCGGGGCATCGACCTGCAGATTGCCAAGGGCGAGGTGGTGAGCATCGTCGGCCCCAGCGGCGCCGGCAAGACTACCCTGCTGCAGATAATGGGCACCCTCGACCGGCCCGACAGCGGCCTGGTGGAGATAGACGGTGTGCAGGTCAATGGGCTCAAGGAGAAGCCCCTTTCCGATTTTCGCAATCGCCGCATCGGTTTTGTCTTTCAGTTTCACCAACTGCTGCCCGAGTTTACGGCACTGGAGAATGTCATGATACCTGCCTTCATTGCCGGGCGCAGCGAGGGCGACACACGCCGTGCCGCCACCGAAATACTCACCCTCATGGGGCTCACCGACCGGGCCCATCACAAGCCGGCCGAGCTGTCGGGTGGCGAAAAGCAGCGGGTGGCCGTGGCACGGGCCCTCATCAACCGTCCGGCCGTTGTCTTGGCCGACGAGCCCTCGGGTAGCCTCGACTCACACAACAAGGAGGAGTTGCACCGCCTCTTCTTCGACCTGCGCGACCGTCTGGACCAGACCTTTGTCATCGTCACCCACGACGAAGAGCTGGCCCGCCTCACCGACCGCACCATCCATCTGAAGGATGGAGTCATCTTGTCAACCGATGCACAATGAGCACCCTCCGGATAGCAC
>CAMGAL010000034.1 GCA_946007445.1 uncultured Mediterranea sp. | reverse complement strand
ACGTCCTCTTGCCTTCCCCGCACCCGCACTACCGGGCCGACCAGATCTCCGGTCCCCGCTTCTCGCCCGACCTGCCCGAGTTCGTGGCTGCCGAGAAGGCCGTTCAGGACAAGATTGACCACCTGATGAACATCAAGGGTAAGAAGTCTGTGGACTCCATCCACAAGGAACTGGGTCACGTCATGTGGGAATACATGGGCATGGGCCGCACCGAAGCCGGCTTGAAGGAAGGCTTGAAGCGCCTGAAGGAGATTCGCAAGGAGTTCGAAAGCGACCTCTTCATCCCCGGCTCGAAGGAGGGCATGAACGTCGAGCTCGACAAGGCCATCCGCCTGCAAGACTTCATCACCATGGGTGAACTGATTGCTTACGATGCACTGAACCGCAACGAATCGTGCGGCGGCCACTTCCGCGAAGAGTATCAGACGGAAGAGGGCGAAGCCAAGCGCGACGACGAGAACTATTTCTACGTGGCTTGCTGGGAATACCAGGGCAACGACGAGAAAGCTCCCGTATTGCTGAAGGAGCCCTTGGTTTACGAAGCCATTAAGGTACAGACGCGTAACTACAAGTCATAAGTTTGTAAGTTTATAAGTTATTGAGTATGGACTATTAGATTCGAACTCAAGAATTTATCAAACTAAAGGACTTAAACACTTAAAAACTTAAAAATTAAAAATAGTATGGATAAAAATATATCATTCACCCTGAAGGTATGGCGCCAGGCCGGTCCGAAAGCCAAAGGCGCATTTGAGACATACCAAATGAAAGATATCCCCGGCGACACCTCGTTCCTGGAAATGCTGGATATCTTGAACGAACAACTCATCTCGGAAGGCAAAGAGCCTGTAGTCTTTGACCACGACTGCCGCGAAGGTATCTGCGGTATGTGTTCACTCTACATCAACGGTCACCCCCACGGTCCCGCTACCGGTGCTACGACTTGCCAGATCTACATGCGCCGTTTCAAGGATGGCGATACCATCACGGTAGAACCCTGGCGTTCAGCCGGTTTCCCCGTCATCAAGGACTTGATGGTGGACCGTACGGCCTACGACAAGATTATGCAGGCAGGTGGCTACGTCAGCGTGCGCACCGGCGCTCCGCAGGATGCCAACGCCATCTTGATTCCGAAGCCCATTGCCGACGAAGCCATGGATGCCGCCAGCTGCATCGGTTGCGGTGCCTGCGTAGCTGCATGTAAGAACGGATCAGCCATGCTGTTCGTTTCGGCCAAGGTCAGCCAGCTCAACCTGCTGCCTCAGGGCAAACCCGAAGCACTGCGTCGTGCCAAGGCCATGCTGAGCAAGATGGACGAACTGGGATTCGGTAACTGCACCAACACCCGCGCTTGCGAGGCTGAGTGCCCGAAGAACGTCTCCATCAGCAACATTGCCCGTCTGAACCGAGACTTCATCCGTGCCAAGCTGAAAGACTAACGCGATAGTTTAGCTATCATACTACATACTAACGAGAGAGGGTGTACCGTCTGAAGGTACACCCTCTTTTGTTTCGTCCAGTGTCGTAGGAGTAGCTGTATTCAGAAGCGGAAGATGACACCACCCAGCAAGGTGAGACCTTCGGAAGGACAGCCCAAATAGGTCTGGTACTTCTTGTTCAGCAAATTATCGGCTTGCAGGTAGAGGCCGATGCCGGGGAAGAGTTGATAGGTGGCGCCGGCATAGAGGTTGCTGATGGCCTTCGGATCCTGCCAAGGCAGAGAGATTTGCTGCTTTTCCCGCTTCTGGTAGTGGAATCCGAGGCGAACCTGAAGGGCCGACATCGGCGTAGCCTCCAGCTGAAGGCGGGCATCGAGTTGGGGTTTGTAGTAAAGCAGGTCGATGTCGTCCACATCTTTCCAGCTGCGATAGAGGGCCGAAGCGGTCAGTTTCAGCAGGTTCATGTAGTCGTAGAGCAGTTCGCCACCGGCATAGAAGTTGCGGGTCTTGCCTTGCACCCACAACCGCTCCTCACCCGTAGGAATCAACAACGGCGAGTAGAGTCCGAGGTCATCCTTCAGTTCCTGGAAGCCACCGTAGAGATGCATCCAGAAGCCGTCCGCCGGAGCGATACGCAGTCCTAACGCAGCGTTCAGCTGCTCGTAGGTAGAGCGGAGAGGCTCCTTTCCCAGATAGATGTAGGGGTCAACCTCCTCCAACCGGCGGAAATCGTTGGCCAGCTTACCACCTGTCACCTGCGCGTAGAGCAGGCCCCGAGGAGCGATGCGATAGGAGGCATGGAGGTCGGGAGCGGCATAGAACTTCTTGCCACTGCCCAGCGCCCAGTCTATCTTGGCTCCGGCACGCAACTTCCACGGGCCATTCTCGTAAGCGTAATAGGGATTGAGGCAGAGGTCGGTGCGGTTGTCCATCAGCTCTTGGTTGTAGAAATAGTTGTCCATCTGCAGGGCAAGGCCCACGCGCTGGCCCTCGGCAGGCAGGCTTCCGCTGACGTCGGCCTTGGTGCGTATCAGCGTCTCGCCGATGCTCTCCAGGTCCGATTCGTGGGCACGGTTGTAGAACATCAGGTTGGTCTCACCCGTGAACTGAATCCTGCGGCTGCTGTCGGTGGAGCCGAATCCCAGATGCAGGTCGCCCGAGGTAAAGCGCTGGTTGTGTGATGAGACCTCCTCCAAAGGAAACAGGATGTTGAAGTTGCGCAGCCCCATGTGGGCGGCAGCATCGAGCGTATAGCCTCGGAAGTCGTGTTCATAGCCCAATGCGGCCCGGGTGCGGTATTCGTGTCGATTACATTTGTCCGCCGACTCCCAGTCGCCGTCGCCCTTCAAGCCAGCGAAGTTCAGGCTGACGGCCAGGCGGTCGCTCTCACTGAGACGGGTGCGATAGGCACCCATCACATCCACTTTGCCTTGGTTGCCCATGCCGGCACGCACATAGCCGGGCAAGGGGCGTGCAGGGGCTTCGGGCGCATCGTAGCGGTCCAAGGTGGTGGCATGGGGCGTGAGCGGACGCTGCTGCAGGTCATACTCCACCTCTCCCTTCTTGCTGACCACGGGAGGTTCCACAGGGGGGAGTGTTTCGATCTGGCGGGCATCCTCTATCACGGGTGCATATTCATGTTCCACCACCACGGTACGAACCAGGGTGGTGTCTGGTTTCACTTCTTGAGCCGCAGCGTTGCAAGCTACGGCCAGCAGGGACAGAAAGGTTATTGTGTTGTATTTCATCGAATGGGATTATATTGGATAGGTATCACGAATATAGCTACTTACAGTTTGCCGAGGCGTTCTTGGATGAGGGAAGCGATGTCGTCGTCCCCCTGGTAGTTCTGCTGCAGACTCTGCAGATAGAGACGAGCCTCGGTAGGTTTGCCCAGAGCCACATAGACATCGCTCAGCAGGACAAATCCGCGTGCCAGCCAGTAGGCGTGCGGTGTGCTTTGGTCGATGAACTGCAGCAACACCTTCTCGGCCTCGGCATACTGCTGCCGGTCGTAGAGGCGCTGTGCCAGCAGGTACTTGGCTTCGGCACCGAAGAGCGTGCGCGTATCGGAGGCCAGCTGGCTTAAGTCGCTCTCCAATCGAGGGTCTTGGGGATTGGTGACCCACAAGGCTTTGGCTCGGCGATAGAGTGCCTCGGCACGCAGTTCATCGGAAAGATGTGCGCCGGCCAGCCGCTCGCCGGCCGGGGCCACCCCCTGCTCGCGTGGCTGGGTGAGGGTGGCCGTGCGGAGGATGCCGATGCGAGCCAACTGCTGCCGCTCGGGGGTGGTGGCACAGGTGAGCAGCTGCTGATAGTCTTGCATCGCCTCAGCGTATTGCTGGCGGTGGAAGAGCACTTCGCCATGCCACAACAGCGCCTCCTCGGTATAGCGGTTTCCTGCTTGGGCCAGGAGTTGAGTGGTATGTTCCAGCAGAGCAGCCTCGTCGGACTCCCTGCGGTCCATCAGGCAGAGGTCATAGAGGGCGTCGACGCGATAAGCGCCTTGCTGATAGGTCTGCAGGTAGTGGAGCAGGCTCTGGCGGAACGAGGCCTGGTCGCCTCCCATCTCGATGCGCTTGGCTGCCACATAGGCCAATGAGTCCTGCTCGCCGGCCTCCAGGTGTACAGCACCCGGCATCTGACGGGCCAGTTCGGCCAACTGGTCTACCCGATTGGCATCGACATAGAGCGACTTGAGGTCGCGAGCTGCCAGACGGGCCTCCTCACTGCCCGGATAGCGGGTAATCACCTCGCGGTAGGCCTCGATGGCCCGGTCGTAGTCGCCTGCCTGATAATAGAGCAATCCCGTCTCGGCCGCTGCCTGGCGAGCGGTGGGATGGTCGGGGTGCTGGGTCATCAGACGACTGAAGGCCTGCAGGGCCCGTTGGTTATCGCCCGCCTGCACATAGGCACGCCCCTCGTCGTAGAGGGCAGAGGCGGCGTAGGCCGAAGTAGGCCATCGCTCCCCAAGGCGAGCCAGCAGAGCAGCCTTGCCAGCATAGTCCTTCTGCAATCCCCGAATACGGGCCAGCTGGTAGCAGGCATAGTCGGCAGGAGGATTGCCGGTAGACTCCACTTGCGCATAATGTCGGGCCGCTTCGTCCAGGCGGCGCTGTGCCAGGTAGGTGTCGCCCAAGCGGTTGTGGGTATCGACGGTCAGTCGGATGTCGACCGGATTCTGCAAGGCTAGGTACTGCTCGAAGTATCGGCGGGCAGTGTCGTACTGCTTGCGGTGGAAGTAGAGATAGCCCAGGTTGTAGTGAGCCAAGGCGTATGTGGCGGTGCGAGGTTGGTTCTTAGCCAATTGCAAGTAGCCCAAGAATCCATCGAGGGCTTCTTGTTCTTTGCCTGTGCGGGCAAATGTCTCGCTCAGCCAAAAGCGTGCCTCGGCGGTAGTGGCGGGGTCGTAATTCCCCGTCGCCAAAGAGCGGCGGAAGAAGTCGGCTGCTTCAGCCAGTCGGGCATTGGCCACGGCTTGGGTGCCCAGCTGGAACAGGATGCGTTGCTTGGCTTCCAGTATCGGACGGCCAGGTTGGTGAATACGTTCAATGGATTGCAAGGCGGCCTCATAACTGCGGGTCTCGGTATAGACCTCCACCAGGCACTGGCTGATGCGGTCGGTGTAGGCCGAACGGGGAAAGTCGTTGAGGAACTGTTCGCACGCATGGACATTGGCTCCGAAGGCCGAATAGCCGGTGCGATGCAGGCAGAGGGCATGGTTGTAGGCAGCCTGCTCGCGCAGGGCAGGGTCACTCCCCTGAGGGTCGGCGGCACGGCTGAAGGCCAAGATGGCTTTCTGCCAATCGGCCAGCTGCACATAGGCCAGGCCGAGATGGAAAGCGGCATTGCGTCCCTCCTGGTCGTCGGGGGCAGCGGCTTGCCCCAGATAGTGGGTGGCCACGCTATAAGCCCCGCAACGATAGGCCGACAAGCCGCCCAGGTAGCAGGCCTCGCGCTTGGGCGAAGGCTCGGAGGTCTCCTTCATATAGGTCTGAAACTCCTCTAACGAGCGGGCATACTGCCCTTCATAATGGCACACAGTACCCAGGATGCGGTGCATCTCAGCTTCGTAGGTGGCTCCGGCATGGGCCGACAGATAGCTCTCTGCCACTTGCCGGGCTTGCGGATATTGCCGCTTCTGCAGGTAACATTCGGCCACGTAGTAGGGAGCCAGAGCAGCATACTTCGGGTCGCCCATCAAAGGCAACATCCCGCTTAGGGCCTCGTCGTAGCGACGCTCGGTATAGTAGAGGTAAGCGATGTGGTAGCGGCAATCGGTGCTGCGCTTCGCATAGACGGTCTGCAAGGCTTTCAAGCAAATCATGGCCTCGCTTTTGTCGCTGGTACAGAGAGCCCAGCGATACTTCATCTCGAAGCTCTCCTCGGGAGCCAACAGTTCCAGCCGGCTTAGGTTGAACTCCTCCAAAGCCTCATCGTATCGCCCTTCGTCGAAAAGGGTAGAGGCTATCAAGGCATGGATGCGATAGGCGTAAGGCGAGTCGGGATAGTCTTGCAGGAACTGCAACAGCAGGGCCCTGCTACGAGGGTCCTGTGCGCTCCACAGGCGGCACACTTCTGCGTAGGCTTGTTCCATTTGTTGGCCGGCTGTACGCGACGAGGCCGGCAGCTCCACAGGCCGTAGAGCTCGCTGGGCGTTGGCCGCAGGAAGAGTCAGCAGACCACACAGAGCAGATAGAATCAGTTTCTTCATCATATATATAGTGCAAAAATAATTCGGTACAAATGTAGCTTATTCCCCCGATATGTGCAACCCCTGCTGCGTCAGCAACCGCTCGATGCCCCTACGGATGGAAGCGAGGCCAAACTCCCGAGGGTTGATTTTTTCCCACGGGAGGAAAAAAAGTTCGGCGGCATCGTCCATCGCCCGGTAGCGGCTATCGTCGGCCACCCGGCAACGGAAGAAGAGGTCGAGTGTATGGACTGTAAAGCCGGAATAGGGATAGAGGTTGGGCAGGCTGAAGAGGTAGTCGGTCTGCGTCACCTCCAGACCGGTCTCTTCGCGCACCTCGCGGCTGACCCCTTCCTCGGCCGTCTCAAACGAGTCGATGAATCCACCAGGCAGGTCGAGGGTGCTCCGTGCGGGGTCCTTGGCACGGCGGCAGACCAGCAACTCATTGTGACTGTTGACAATAACCGCCACCGTAGCGGCCGACGGATTGAAATAGTAGGTGAAGCCGCAGGCAGGGCACTGCTTGGACTTGACATTGTGAACGGCAAATCCGTGGGCCCCGCAGCGGGGACAAAAGTCAAATTGGGCAAGAGGATGTTCCATATCAGCGTCAAAGTTTCGAATTTGTTTGCCACAAAAGTAGGCAAAAAGAATGATTATGCCTACTTTTGCACCGTTTATCTGACTGAGCACGAAGAAAACCATATGGAAAACCTAAAAGTACTGACAGCATCCGTCTGCCAATTGGCTCGCGAGACAGGAGCCTTCCTGAAAGCCGAACGCAAGAATTTTCGTCGGGAGGTGGTGCAGCAGAAGCACGACCACGACTATGTGAGCTACGTGGACCGCGAGTCGGAGCTCCGCCTCGTAGGGGCCTTGAAGCAACTGCTGCCCGAAGCCGGATTCATCACCGAAGAGGGCACGGCCACCCTCCACGAAGAGCCCTATTGCTGGGTCATCGACCCGCTGGACGGAACCACCAACTTCATCCACGACAACGCCCCCTACTGCGTGAGCATCGCCCTGCGTAGCCGCACGGAGTTGCTGCTGGGTGTGGTGTACGACCCTTGCCGCGACGAGTGCTTCTATGCCTGGCAGGGCGGAGGTGCCTGGCTGGACGGCGAGCGCCTGCAGGTCTCCTCGGTAGACCGCCTGGAAGATGCTTTCCTCGTCACGGAGCTGCCCTACAATGCCGACCTCTATGCAGCCACCGGCCTGCACTTGGTGAAGCAACTCTATGGTCGGGCAGCCGGATTGCGCATGACAGGGTCGGCGGCACTGGCCATCTGCTACGTGGCAGCAGGGCGTTTCGACGGCTGGCTGGAGGCCTACATCGGCCGGTGGGACTACTCGGCCGCAGCCCTCATGGTGCGCGAGGCCGGCGGCAAGGTCACGGATTTTCTGGGTCAGGAAGATTGCCTCGACACCCATCACATCATAGCCACCAACGGCCTGTTGCACAACGCCCTGCAGGAGCTGGTAGCCCAGTGCCTGCCTCCGTTATGAGCATCGCCCTGCATCTGTACAGGTGGGCGGCAGCGGCCCAATGTTTGTTCAAGCTCACCACCTGCCCCATTTGCCAGACCACCCTGGCACCCCACGAAGAGCGCCTCTGCACCCGGTGTGCGGCCAACATGCCCCGCACGCGCTACCATCTGTGGCCCGACAACCCGATGGAGCGCCGCCTGTGGGGACGATTTCCGTTGGTGAGGGCTACGGCCCTGATGCATTACCAACGGGGCAGCAGCTATGCGCAGCTGGTGTGGATGCTGAAGTACAAGGGGCGTCGCGACCTGGGACCGGCCTTGGGCCGACGCATGGCCCGCGAACTGCGCTCCTCCTCCTTCTTCGACGACATCGACCTGCTGCTGCCTGTCCCCCTCCACTGGCGGAGGCAGTGGCAGCGCAGCTTCAACCAGAGCTATCTCCTGGCCAAGGGCATTGCCCAAGTGACCGGCCTCCCCATTGACACCCGGTCGCTGCAACGCATCCACTTCACGACCGCACAAGCCCATCATGCAGGCATCAGCCGTTGGGACAATGTGAGCGACACGTTCCGCCTGCGCCATCCGGGTGCGCTGGCCGGTCGTCACGTCCTCCTCATCGACGATGTCCTGACCACCGGCTCCACTCTGACGGCCTGTGCCGATGCCCTGCGCAATGAGCCGGGCATCCGCATCAGTGTCCTCACCCTGGCCATTGCCGGGGATTGAGTTTACTCCTCGTACATCTTGTCTATCTGCACCTTATAGTTAGTGGCCACCACAGCACGCTTCACCTTCAACGTATTGGTCAGCTCGCCCCGCTCCATGCTGAAAGGCTCAGGCAGCAAGGTGAAGCGCTTGATCTGTTCGTAGTGGGCAAACTGCTGCTGCAAGGTTTCAATACGGGCGCGGAAGAGGGCTTGCACCTTGGGATGCTCCAGCAACTCCTTCATCGAGCCGTAGGCAATGCCTTTCTCTTCGGCATATTGCTTCACCAAGCCATAGACGGGCACTATCAGGGCCGAAACGAACTTGCGCTGGTCGGCAATGATGGCAATCTGGTCGATGTATCGGTCGATGACCAACTTCGTCTCCAAGGCCTGCGGACAGATATACTTGCCGTTGGAGGTCTTGAAGAGGTCCTTGATGCGCTCGGTCAGGAAGAGGGTGCGCCCCTCCAGGCGGCCGGCATCGCCGGTATGGAACCATCCGTCGGCATCAATGGCCTGCGCCGTGGCCTCGGCCTTCTTGTAGTATCCTTTGGTGATGCTCTTGCCACGCAGCAGGATTTCGTTGTTCTCCCCTATCTTGCACTCCAGGTCGGGCATGACCTCACCCACAGAACCGGGTACATAGCGGCCGTCAGGCGGATAGCACGACACGGTGGCCGTCGATTCGGTCAGGCCATAGCCCACCATCATGTGGATGCCTACGGCATGGACAAACTCGCAGATTTCATCGGAGACCGCCGCACCGGCTGTGGGGAAGAAGTTGCCGTTCTCGATGCCGATGGTCTTCTTGAGCAAGGCATAGACCGTCTTCTCGTAGAACTTATACTTCAGGTGGAGCATCAGCGGGGGCGTTTTGCCCTGGCGCAGGTACTCGCCATTGTGGAGTTTGCCCACACGGATGGCATCTTCCATCAAGGCACGACGCACGCCACTCTCCTGCTGTATCTTCTCCTGCACACCCATATAGACCTTCTCCCAAAAGCGGGGCACACTGCACATCAACGTGGGGCGCACCTCCTTGATGGTGGTCTGGATGTCCTGCGGACGCAGGTTGATACATATCTGTACACCCATGGTCAGGCAGACGTAGACCCAGCCACGCTCAAACACATGCGTCAAGGGGAGGAAGTTCATCGACACATCCCGGTCGGACATCGTGGTCAGGCGGATGGCGTGCGTGCGGAACTGCTCCATCCAGTTGCTATGATGCAGCATCACGCCCTTCGGCTCACCGGTCGTACCACTGGTATAGAGGATGTTGGCCAGGTCGGTCTCCTGCACACGGGCCGTGCGGGCCTCCACTTCGTCGTTGCAGGGCAGACCTTCGCCCAGCTTCAGGAAATCGTCGAAGTAGATGGAGGTGGTGTCGCGCGGGTCGCGCTGAATGTGGCGGTCGAACAAGATAAGTTTCTCCAACGAGTGGCAGAAGCCCATCACGCTGAATGCGGCATCATACTGGAACTGCTCGCCCACGAAGAGGAAACGTATCTGCGCATCGTTGATGATATATTGGGCCTGCGCCGGCGAGCTGGTGGCATAGAGGGGGATGGTGACTGCCCGATTGGCGAAAGCGGCAAAATCGACATACAGACACTCAGGCTTGTTCTGCGAGAAGATGCCTACGTTCTCCTGCTCGGCAATGCCCAGCTTCACCATCGCGTTGGCCGCCTGACGGACAAGGGCCGAAAACTGGTTCCAGCTGACGGACAGCCACTGCGATTTCTCATAGTCGCGATACTTCAAGGCTATCTTGTCGCCGTACTTTTCGGCCTGACGATGAATCAATACTGACAAATAGTGAAATTTCATACTTCCAAGATGTTGGTTTCGTGCTGCAAAGGTAATCGTTTCAATTAAAACTATCACTATTTTCTCCTGAAAAATCGCATAGGCAGGAACGATAATAGGAAATAATGTCCTATCTTCGCAGCCAAGTAATCCAAAAACCACGTCATTATGAACCGATTTGATACCTCCACTCTGACCGTCGAAGCCATCGGCCTGCTCTTCAAGCTCATCGCCATCCCCTCGCACAGCCGCGAGGAGACGGCTGCCGCCGACTGCCTGCAAGCCTACATCGAGGCAAAAGGCCTGACCGTGCAACGCAAAGGCAACAACCTCTGGTGCATCGCTCCGGACTACCGCCCCGAACGCCCCACCCTGCTGCTCAACTCCCACATTGACACCGTGCGCCCCGTGAGCGGCTGGACGTACGATCCCTACCAGCCCGAACTGGATGCCGACGCACGACTGCACGGCTTGGGCAGCAACGATGCCGGTGGCAGTGTGGTGAGCCTGCTGCACACCTTTCTGGCCCTGAGCCGCAGTCCACAGGCCTACAACCTCCTCTTCCTGGCCTCGTGCGAGGAGGAGGTGTCGGGCAAGGGGGGCATCGAATCTGTCCTGCCCGAACTGCCCCCCATCACCTGCGCCCTGGTGGGTGAACCTACCGACATGCAGCCCGCCATTGCCGAAAAGGGGCTGATGGTGCTGGACGTCACCGCCACAGGCCGCTCCGGCCATGCTGCCCGCAACGAGGGCGACAATGCCATCTACAAGGCGCTGGACGACATCGCCTGGTTTCGCGACTATCGCTTCCCCCGAGAGTCGCCGCTGCAGGGACCGGAGAACATGAGTGTCACCGTCATCCAGGCCGGCACGCAGCACAACGTCGTGCCCGACCGCTGCACCTTCACCGTAGACATCCGCAGCAACGAGTGCTACACCAACCAGCAGCTGTTCGAGGAAATCCAGCAACACATCCATTGCCAGGCCACGGCCCGCTCCTTCCGACTGAGTTCCTCCTCCATTTCCGCGAAACACCCGCTGGTCAAGCGTGCCATCTCCTTGGGCCGCACCCCCTTCGGCTCCCCCACCCTGTCCGACCAGGCCCTCATGCCTTTCCCCTCGCTGAAGATGGGACCCGGCAGCAGTAGCCGCTCGCATACCGCCAACGAGTATATCTACCACTCCGAGAATGAAGATGCCAACGGCCTGTACCTCCGCCACCTGAATGGGGCAAAGATTGGCGGATGAGTTTCCGGTGAGATACCTCTAACCCGGTCAGGAAGAGCTCCCATCAAGTGATGTGTGAATCCATTCGATGATGACGCTGTAGGGGCGGACCTATGTGTCCGCCCGGATACATAACGCATTGGCATTCAGAGGGTGTATCAAAATTAGGTACGCCCTCTTTTCATAATATGCTGTAGAGAAT
>CAMGAL010000033.1 GCA_946007445.1 uncultured Mediterranea sp. | reverse complement strand
CGGACACACCCCCCACCGGGTGGAGGTAGGCATCTACACCCCCGCCCCCCGGCAGACCCTCTACCTGCAGACGGGCGACCCCACCGACCGCTACTTCACCAACCTGGCCTGGAGTCCCGACGGTGAGAGCCTCTACCTCGTGGAGCTGAACCGCGACCAGAACCACGCCAAGCTCTGCCAATACAGCACCCAGACCGGCGAGATGCTGAAGGTGCTCATCGAAGAGCCGCACCCCAAGTATGTGGAACCCGAGCTGCCCATCTGCTTCCTGCCCTGGGACAGCCACCTCTTCCTCTACCAGAGCCAGCGCGACGGCTTCAACCACCTCTATCTCTACGACACCGAGGGGCGCCAGCAGCAGCAGCTCACCTCCGGCCCCTGGCTGGTGCAGCAGGTGCTGGGCTTCGACGCACGGAAGCGGGAAGTCATTATCGCCGCCACCAAGGAGCGCCCCCTGCAGCGCAACCGCTACCGCGTCAGCCTCAAGGGGTTCATCAGGCAGAGCTCTCGCCCCAGGGGAGCTACCTGATTGACAAGTCCAGCACGCCCGACGTGCCCCGCTGCAGCGACATCCTCGCCACCGGCAGCGGCAAGACGCAGCGCCTCTTCACCGCCGCCTCGCCCTACGAGGGGTACCAGATGCCCACCATCGAGACCGGCACCCTGAAGGCTGCCGACGGCACCACCGACCTCTACTACCGCCTGGTGAAGCCTGCCGACTTCGACCCCACGAAGCAGTACCCCGTCATCATCTACGTCTATGGCGGCCCCCATGCCCAGCTGGTCACTGCCGGCTGGCAAACCGGCGCCCGAGGCTGGGACCTCTACATGGCCAATCGGGGCTACCTGGTATTCAGCCTGGACAACCGAGGCAGCGCCAACCGCGGTCTGGAGTTTGAGAACGCCACCTTCCGCCACCTCGGCGTGGAGGAGTGCCGCGACCAGATGCAGGGCGTGGAGTTCCTCCGCAGCCTTCCCTATGTGAATGCCTCCCGCATCGGCGTACATGGATGGAGCTTCGGCGGACACATGACTACGGCCTTGATGCTGCGCTACCCCGACACCTTCAAGGTGGGCGTGGCCGGCGGGCCCGTCATCGACTGGCGCTACTACGAGGTGATGTATGGCGAGCGCTACATGGACACCCCGCAGAGCAACCCCGAGGGCTATGCCGAGACCGACCTCAAGTCGCTGGCCGGCCGGCTGAAGGGACATCTGCTGATGATTCACGACTACCAGGACGATACCTGCGTGCCGCAACACACCCTCTCCTTCATCAAGGCCTGTGTGGATGCACGCACCTATCCGGACCTCTTCATCTACCCGGGTCACAAGCACAACGTGCTGGGTCGCGACCGCGTCCATCTCTACGAGAAAATCACCCGCTACTTTGTTGACAACCTGTAAGCAGCAGCGTGCGACAAGTTGATATAGAAATTATTAAATTGTAAATTGTTAAATCGTAAATAAATAGGTATGAAAGTTTTATTGTTAGGTTCAGGAGGCCGCGAACATGCGCTGGCCTGGAAGATTGCCCAAAGTCCCAAAGTGGAGAAACTCTACATTGCACCCGGTAATGCCGGCACAGCCTCGGTCGGTGAGAATGTCGATATCAAAGCTACCGACTTCCCCGCCTTGAAAGTGTTTGCACTGGAACGTGCCATCGACATGATTGTGGTCGGTCCCGAAGACCCGCTGGTGCAGGGCATCTTCGACTACTTCAAGGCCGACATCACCACCCAGCACATCGCCATCATCGGCCCCTCGGCCAAGGGTGCCCAGCTGGAGGGCAGCAAGGAGTTTGCCAAGGAGTTCATGAAACGCTACAACATCCCCACCGCCCGCTACAAGAGCATCACCAGCGAGACGCTGGAAGAGGGCTACACCTTCCTGGAGAGCCTGCAGGCTCCCTATGTGCTGAAGGCCGACGGCCTCTGCGCCGGCAAGGGCGTACTGATACTCCCCACCCTGGAGGAGGCCAAGAAGGAGCTGAAAGAGATGCTCGACGGCATGTTTGGCAACGCCAGCGCCACCGTGGTCATCGAAGAGTTCCTCAGCGGCATCGAGTGCTCGGTCTTCGTGCTGACCGACAGCCAGCACTACAAGGTGCTGCCCGTAGCCAAGGACTACAAGCGCATCGGTGAGGGCGACAAGGGCCTCAACACCGGCGGCATGGGCAGCATCACGCCTGTTCCCTTTGCCGACGAGACATTCATGCAGAAGGTGCGTGAGCGCATCATCGAGCCCACCATCCACGGCCTGCAGCAGGAGGGCATCCTCTACAAGGGATTCATCTTCCTGGGTCTCATCAACGTAGGCGGCGAACCGATGGTCATCGAGTACAACGTGCGCATGGGCGACCCCGAGACCGAGAGCGTGATGCTGCGCCTGCAGAGCGACTTGGTGGACCTCTTCGAGGGCGTCTACAAGGTGGATCTGCAGACCCGTACCATGGTGTTCGACCCCCGCACGGCTGCCTGCGTCATGCTGGTGAGCGGCGGCTACCCCGAGGCCTACAAGAAGGGCTACCCCATCACGGGCTTCAACCTGGCCGAGACCACCGACAGCATCCTCTTCCATGCCGGCACCACGGTCAATGAGGGACGCGTCGTGACCAACGGCGGTCGCGTCATTGCCGTCTGCTCGTATGGCGACACCAAGGAGGAAGCCCTGGAGAAGAGCTACAAGGTGGCCGACATGCTGAGCTTCCAAGGCAAGTATTTCCGTCGCGACATAGGCTTTGACCTCTGATGCAGGACCGGTCGTTGAAAAGCCGTATCACGGCAGGCCGTTTCACCCTGCCCATCGCCTTTCTGCTGGCGATGGCAGGGTGGGTGCTGTCCGACGGATGGGAAGCCGGATGGCCTCTGCCCGTGAGTCTGCTCACCGCCTACCTGCTGGTGCTGCTCAACAACTTCTACTCCCTCATCCGTGTGCGGGCCTCGCTGCAGAGCAGCTGCTACCTGCTGCTCACCGGTTGCTGCACCCTGCTCCACCACCCTTCGTCTGGCTGGCTGGCCGGCTTGGCCTTCCTGCTCTCGTTCTTCTTCTTCTTCCACAGCTACCGCAACCCTGAGCCGCAGGCCGCGCTGTTCCACAGCTTCCTCATGCTGGGCATCGGCATCCTGCTCTGGCCGCCACTGGCCCTGCTGCTGCCCTGCTACTGGATAGGAGCCTGGCTCTTCTCGGCCCTGCAGGTGCGTAGCTTCGCCGCCTCGCGCACGGGGCTGCTGATGGCCTTCGGCTGCTACTTCAGCTACGCCTATTACATGGGCATCCTGCCCGATGCCTGCCGTCGCCTGGAGGAGGGCTTCCGATTTACCTGGCCCTCGTGGAGCGACGCCACCCCCTGGCAGTGGAGCTTCCTCGGCTACCTGCTGCTGCTCTTCCTCCTCGCAGCCATCCGCCTCTCCACCCACTCCTACGACGAGAAACTCTCCACGCGCAGCCGGCTCCACTTCCTCATGTTCGTCCACCTGCTGCTCTTCGTGCTGGCCGCCCTGCAGCCTGCCTGGATAGATACCCTGCTCTGCCTGCTGCCCATCGGGGTGAGCATCCTGGCAGGTCACTACTTCATCCTGGCGCGAGGCCGTGTGGCCAACGTCTGCTTCCTGGTGGCTCTGTTGCTGCTCCTCTGTCTCTTCATCGCCAACCTATGGATACTTGGATAGACACCCTCTACCAACTGCTCACGCAGTGGGGCTACTTCGGCCTCCTCATTGCCTCCCTACTGGCAGGCAGTGTGGTGCCCTTCAGCTCCGAACTGGTGCTCTTTGCCCTGCTCAAGCTGGGGCTGAACCCCATGGGCTGCCTGGTGGCCGCCTCGATAGGCAATACGGCCGGCTCGCGGCCCTGCTACTGGATGGGCCGTCTGGGACGGACCGACTGGCTGGAGCGCTACTTCCACATCCAGCCGAAGCAGATAGAGCGTGTCCACACCTTCGTACAGGGCCGCGGTGCCTGGATGGGCTTCTTTGCCTTCCTGCCCACCTTGGGCTCTGCCATCTCCATCGCCTTGGGCTACATGCGCAGTAACCTGCTGCTCACCACCCTGGCCATGCTGACCGGCAAGGTGCTGCGCTACCTGGTGGTGCTCTGGCTGGCGAATCAATGTTGAACTTATCCCTTTACCCGATTGTCATGAATCACCGTACGCTTCTTCCGTTTCTGCTCCTGCTGCCGCTCCTCGCGGCCTGCAAGCCTTCACGCTCTGCCAAGGGGACGGCCGACGTGCCTGCCCTCACCGTCTCCATCGAACCTCTGCGCTACTTCACCGAGGCGCTGGCCGGCCCCTACTTCACGGTCAGCAGTCTGGTGCCCGGCGGCATGAGCCCCGAGACCTACGACCCTACACCCCGTCAGCTGGTGGAGCTTTCGGGCAGTGTGGCCTGCCTGCTGACGGGCCACTTAGGCTTCGAGCAGGTGTGGCATGAGCGGCTCCAGTCCGCAGCGCCCGATGTGGCCTTCGTTGATCTCTCGGAGGGGTTGCCTCTCATTCATGAGGAGGAGGGCCATGGTCACGAGGGACACCATCACCACAGCGGCGGCATCGAGCCGCACATCTGGAACTCACCGGCCAACGCTTCGCTCATCGCCACCCACATCCTGCAGACCCTCTGCCGCCTCGACCCGGAGCACCGCCCCTACTTCGAGGCCCGCCACGACTCGCTGCAGACGTGCATCCACCGCGTAGACAGCCTCACCCGCCAGTGGCTGCAGCGCCCCGAGGCCCGCCACGCCTTCCTCATCTACCACCCGGCCCTCAGCTACTATGCCCGCGACTACGGACTGCGCCAGGTAGCCATCGAGGAGGAGGGCAAGGAGCCTACGCCCGAAGCCCTGCGCCGCCTCATCGACCTCTGCCGCAGCGAGCAGATAGGGGTCATCTTCGTACAGCCCGAGTTCGACACCCGCCACGCCGAGCTCATTGCCCGGCAGACGGGTACCCGCATCGTGCGCATCAATCCCCTGGCCTACCAGTGGGACGAGGAGATGCTGCGCGTGGCCCGCGAACTGGCCGGAGAGAGCCAACCCCTGTAATCAACCACCCACTCATCCCCATCCTTACGCCATGTCACTTGTAGAAATCCATCACCTCAGCGCCGCCTACGATGGCCGCACCGTGCTGCACGATGTGGACCTCACCATCAGCGAAGGCGACTTTCTGGGCATCATCGGCCCCAACGGAGGTGGCAAGACCACCCTGGTGAAGTGCATCCTGGGCCTGCTCACCCCCACAGGCGGCACCATCGACCGCGCCCCGGGCCTGCGCATCGGCTACCTGCCCCAGTACACCCGCATCGACCGTAGCTTCCCCATCACGGTAGGCGACGTGGTGCTCTCCGGCCTCGACGGCTCCCGCCCCCTGAGCGCGCGCTACACCGCCGAACAGCGGGCCAAGGCTCTCGACGTCATCGCCCACATGGGGCTGCAGGGGCTGGAGCGTCGCCCCATCGGAGCCCTGAGCGGCGGCCAGCTGCAGCGGGCCCTGCTGGGCCGTGCGGTCATCTCCGACCCTCAGCTGGTCATTCTCGACGAGCCCAGCACCTACATCGACCGCCAGTTTGAGTCGCGCCTCTACCGTCTGCTGGCCGAGCTCAACCAGCATTGCGCCATCGTCCTGGTGAGCCACGACATCGGCACCGTGCTGCAGCAGGTCAAGTCCATCGCCTGCGTAGACCGTACCCTCGACTACCATCCCGACACGGGTGTCACCTCCGAGTGGATAGAGCGCCACTTCCACTGCCCCATCGAGCTGCTGGGCCACGGCGACCTACCTCACCGCATCCTGGGGCACCACCATCACCACACGGATTAAGCGTGGAGAAAAAACAGCGCATACGATTCTTTGCTCCGTACCTGCTCCGCACCAACGCCGATTTTCGCCGCACGTTCTTCGCCTTTTCTCCGCATCCTATAGAGCGAAGCCCGAGCAAAGCTTGAGCGGAGCCCGAGCGAAGGATGAGCGAAGAAGAAGCGAAGCAGAAGCGAAGGAGGTACGGAGCAGGTACGGTATAGGGGTGCCAAAAGTTAATATTAGAGGGAGATTTGGCACTATCATCGGAAATACTTATCTTTGCTGATATTTAATACCGTACCATTATGGAAGACAAAACACAGAAAAAAGGATTGCAGCCCATCTCGGATGAGCAGTTGGAACAGGCCACCGGTGGCGAGACCGTCATTCATGGAAGAGCGACGAAATGTGAAGAGCGCACCACGAAAGACGATTGCCTCTCGCAGAAAAAATGTTGCTGGCAGACGGGCAACCAAAGGTGCTTCACAAGCCCGATTTACGCTTGATGGGAGTGTTTGACACACCCTCACATCTTTCCTCGTCGGTAGGCAAGGACAAGCGGTCTTGATTACGGTCAAAGTGATACGACCCTCCACGGTGTTGTAGCCCTATGTGCAACACTACTGGATTATGAGGACATGCGACACGGCTATGTCCTAGATGATTATGCCCGTGGGCTGCTTGAAATGGATCTTTCACACATCATGAGTGAGTTTCGCTATACGGTGAAAGAGTATGGCAGCGAGACCGGTCTGCGGTATGACTTCTGCATCGACTTCACCTTTCTCAAAGAGAATGGCGATACAGATTGGAATGAGCGTCTGCTATAGGTTTCGTAATCGGTAGGCGGAGGCAATGGGGCGGGCTGAAGGCCCAATCAGCCCATAGCCCAGGGCAGAGCGAAGCGACACCCTGGGTGAATGTACCAACTCATCTTTGGTAGTGAAGCGAAGCGTAGCGGAGTCGACTATACCTTCGTGTCAAAACCCAAAGCGGTTGTGATATGTTTATCAGTTAGTGAGTTGTATCAGCGACTCGCAGAGGGCATCTTGCAACAGGCGGGCGGCACGCGACGAACGTACATTCTGGTTCATGATGGCAAAAGCCACCAGGTGGCCGTCGGCACGGCGCAGGTAGCCGGCCAGGCAGCTGATGCCCGAAATGGTGCCTGTCTTGGCATGGACATTCTGGTAGCCGGGCGAGCCCTTCGTCATGCGGTACTCCAGGGTGCCATCCACCCCTGCCACAGGCAGTGACTTGTAGAGGCTGCGGAAGAGGTCGGTGCGGCTATAGGCAAAGTGCAGGTAGGAGACCAACAGTTCCGGTGAAACGGCGTTGTAGTTGGAGAGTCCACATCCGTCGGCCACGCGGTAGAGCTCGGGGTCGTGACCCAGCTCCTTGATTTGCTCGCGGATGGCCTTCAGCCCCTCTTCGGCGGAGAGGTGACGACCTCCACTGCTGATGGCTCCCAGGCGGGTGAGCATGGCCTCGGCATTGAGGTTGTCGCTCTCCTTAATCAACTGGTCTACCACCTGCTGGATGGGGGTCTCGTAGAGGGCTATCAGCCGCTCTGCTCCGTCGCGGGGCAGCTCGGCCAGCGCATAGGGTGCCGACCAACGAAAGCCCTGCTGCGCCAGGCGCTCTTGCAGGGTGTGGAGGAAGAACTCTGCCGAGCCAAAGATAATGACCGTGCCGGCGGAACGGGCAGCCACGTTGCCTTGCACGAGCACCTCGTTGCCATTCTCCAGCCAGTTGCGCGACACGGAGAAGCGTCCGGCCGAGGGGGTACGCGTGGCCGTGGCATTGCGCAAGGTGTAGTAGCTGGAGGCCGGCGTGCAGCGCAGAGTGGCGGTGTCGCCCGGAGCCGTGGGCCGGGCCTCGACCGTGAGCACTCCCTTGCAGAGCATTAAGGGAGAGAGGTAGGGCTGGTAGTAGTAAGGGGTGTCGTCCCACGACCAGCCGGCCCCCCAATAGACCGAGTCGCGCAGGGAGACATCGCCATAGAGCCGGCCGGTCAGGGTGCGGAAGGGAAGGGCGGAGAGACGTGCCACCAGGGTGTCGAGGGCGGCGTCGTCAAACTCGGGGTCCATACCGCCTACGACATAGAGGTCGCCATGTAGCGTGTCGCCGCGCACCTCGCCCCGGCTCCACACCTCGGTGCGGAAGGGTTCGAACCCCTCGGGGCGGGCCAAGGTGGTGATGGTGGTGACGAGCTTCATCGTGGAGGCCGGGCGAGAGAGTTTGTCGGCCCGGTAGCGATAGAGCGTGTCGCCTGTGTTCAAGTCTACGGCAAGGATGCCTACATCAGAACCCATTTCCAGTCGCTGGGTGATCAGCTGGTCCAATTGGTCGGACAGACGGCTCTGCCCCCGAGCGGCAAGGCTCAGGGAGAGGCAGAGGAGAAAGAAAAAAAACTTGTTCATTTCAGATTATTGTTATGCGATTACCACTTCGTTCAGGCGCCCAAAGTTACAGAGTTTTATGATATGGAGGATCATTATTTGCCAAGAAATTGTGGTATCGTGGTCATCGCTATGTCAACGGTGGCAATAGCCGATAATCCTTGCAGCCTCATCCTTCTCGCTCTGAAACGAGAGTTGGTCCAATATCAGGTAGGCATGGTGGGTATCGACGATACGTGGTGCCATCAATCTGAGAGCCGCAAGTTTCTTGTCGCCGAACGAGAAGATGCTCATAATCGACACACACTGCTCACAGGAATAAAACGCCCCAAGACTGGCAACTTCAATGAGATCCATCTTGCGGTCATCGAAACTGGCGTTCTTCACCTTATCATACAATATGGCAAACTTATCGTCGCTAAGACGAAGTTCCGTCAGCGCACCTGGCCCATGCTCATGTCTATGCCTCTGAGCCATCACATCAACAGCTCCTAACAGGATACAAGCGAGCAGCGTAATAATAAACAAATTCTTTTTCATCATAATCATCTTTTCTGTTATTTTCTGCAAAGGTAATGTCTCATGGCATACGTTGCGAGGGATTTTCCCTATAAAAGCATAGGAAAATCCATACTATATCAAAAATAGCCCATCGAGTCTGTAGAGGCGGAAAATCTTCCGCCTCTACAGCTATTCACCAAGTACATCACAGGGCCTCGCGGAAAATCTCGCCGACCGTGGGATGTGGGAAGACGATGCGTTTCCACTCCTCGGCGGTAAGGTTCAGCTCGATGGCCATACCGGCCAGAGTGATGATTTCCGAAGCCGGCGTGCCCAGCACATGGGCGCCCAGCAGGCGATTGTCGGACGAGAAGAGGAGTTTGCAGAGGCCGTTGACGCCCTCGTTCTCAGCCACGAAGCGTCCGCTGAAGGCCATGGGAAGCTTCACCACGCGATAGTCGGCACCTCGACGTTGCAACGCCTCCTCAGTCTCACCCACACCGGCCACTTCGGGATGGGTATAGACCACACCGGGGATGGCCCGATAGCTCATGGCATCCTCCTTGCCCAGGATGGTGTGTACAGCCACCTCGGCCTCGCGCACAGCGGTGTGTGCCAGCAACGAGAAGCCAGTCAGGTCGCCACAGACATAGACACCCGGCACGGAGGTACGCATCTGGGCATCTACCCGGATGGCGCCACGCTCGGTGCGCTCCGGCGGCCGAGTTTCCCGGGCAGAGCCCGTCTGCACGGGAAGGCGGGCCGCACTCATCGGCAGCGGATGCGCCGGTAGGCGGCCTGCCCCATCGGCCTGCTCGTAGTTCACCTTGATTTGTCCCTCTTCGGCAGGCTCCACACTGACCACCTTGGTCGAGGTGAGGAACTTCACGCCCCGCTTGGCATAGTCGGCCCGCAGCAGGGCAGCCAATTCCTTGTCAATGCCTCCTAGGATTTCGTCCAGCATCTCGATGACCGTCACCTGCACGCCCAGGCTGCTGAAGAAGGAGGCGAACTCCATACCGATGACACCGCCGCCGATGATGGCCAGCGACTGGGGCAACTCCTTGTTGTCGAGTGCCTGACGATGGGTCCAGTAGGCCACGCTGTCCAGTCCCGGGATGGGTGGTATGAAGGTTTCCGAGCCGGCGCAGAGCAGCAGGTTGTCGCACTCGTACACCTCCTCGCCACAACGCACATGATGGGCATCCACCACCGAGGCCTCACCCGTCACAATCTGCACGCCGCAAGCCGTGAGTTTCTGTTTGATGCCCAGCACCAGCTTGCGTACCACCTTCTGCTTGCGGGCTATCACTTTCGACAGGTCGGCCGAGGCACCCTCCACCGACACTCCATATTTGCTTGCATGACGGGCGTTGTCCAACGTCTTGGCCGAGTAAAGCAACGTCTTGGTGGGAATACACCCCTCGTTGAGGCAGACACCACCGAGGCTGTTTTTCTCAAATAACACGACACTCATTCCGGCCCGTCCGGCCGTTTCGGCAGCTGTATAGCCCGCCGGGCCACCGCCGATAATAGCAATTTGGAAATTCATAATGGTCAATTTATAAGGTTTCGTGCGGTAAAGGTACGATAAATAATAGAATAATCGCGCAAGAATGACACAAGCAATGCACTATTTTTGTAGCTTTGCAGCATAAAAACCAACTCTTATGATCAGAAAGTTCGATTTCCTCGTCATCGGCTCGGGCATTGCCGGTATGAGTTTCGCGCTGAAAGTGGCGCACAAAGGCAGCGTGGCCCTTATCTGCAAGGCAGGACTGGAAGAGGCCAACACCTATTTCGCCCAGGGAGGCATTGCCTCAGTCACCAATCTGAAAGTGGACAACTTTGAGAAACATATCGAAGACACGATGATTGCCGGCGACTGGATCAGCGACCGCCAGGCTGTCGAGAAAGTGGTGCGTAACGCACCTGCACAAATCGAAGAGCTGATTAAGTGGGGTGTCCAGTTCGACAAGAAGGAGAACGGCGAGTTTGACCTCCACCGCGAGGGCGGACACAGCGAGTTCCGCATCCTGCACCACCAGGACAACACCGGCGCCGAGATTCAGACCTCCCTCATCCGGGCCGTCCAGCAACATCCCAACATCACCGTATTGTCTGACCACTACGCCGTGGAGATTATCACCCAGCACCACCTGGGCATCATCGTGACCCGCTATACGCCGGGCATCAAGTGCTATGGTGCGTATGTGCTGAACGAGCAGACCGGACAGGTGGACACCTTCCTCTCCAAAGTGACCATCATGGCCACAGGAGGCTGCGAGGCCGTCTATCGCCACACCACCAACCCCTTGGTTGCTACGGGCGACGGCATTGCCATGGTCTACCGGGCCAAGGGTGCCGTGAAGGACATGGAGTTCATCCAGTTCCACCCCACCGCGCTCTACCACCCCGGCGACCGTCCCTCGTTCCTCATCACCGAGGCCATGCGCGGCTACGGCGGTGTGTTGCGCACCAAGGATGGCAAGGAGTTCATGCAGAAGTATGACCCCCGCCTCTCACTGGCTCCGCGCGACATCGTGGCCCGCGCCATCGACAACGAGATGAAGTTGCGCGGCGACGAGCATGTCTATCTGGACGTCACCCACAAAGACCCCGAGGAGACGCGCCGCCACTTCCCCAACATCTACAAGAAGTGCCTCAGCATAGGCATCGACATCACCAAGGACTACATACCCGTGGCACCGGCTGCCCACTACTTGTGTGGTGGCATCAAGGTGGACCTCGACGGACAGAGCAGCATACGCCGCCTCTATGCCATCGGCGAATGCTCGTGCACCGGCCTGCATGGTGGCAACCGCCTGGCCAGCAACTCCCTCATCGAGGCAGTGGTCTATGCTGATGCGGCAGCCAAGCACGCCCTCAGTGTACTGGATCGTTATGACTTCAACGAAGACATCCCCGAATGCAACGAAGACGGCACCAACAAAAACGAGGAAAAACACATAAACACACAGACCATCAAGAACGTCCAACAGCAAA
>CAMGAL010000032.1 GCA_946007445.1 uncultured Mediterranea sp. | reverse complement strand
GATTGTCGTTTTGGGGAGGTTGCTGCTGCGGCTGGTTTTGCTGCTGCTCCTGCTGTTGCTGCTGCTCCTGCTGCTTTTCCTGTTGCTGCTGTTGTTGCTGCTGCTGTTGCTGGTCCTGGTTCTGCTGGTTGTTTTGCTGATCCTTCAGCATCTTCTGCGCCAAGGCCAGGTTGTAGCGGGTCTCGTCGTCTTTCGGATTGTTGCGCAACGACTGCTTGTAGGCCTCCACAGCTTTGGCGTATTCCTTCTGCGAATGAAGGATGACGCCCATGTTATGATACATCTGCGCCAAGCGGCTTTTGTCCTTCTCCATACGGACAGCCGCGCCAAACTGCTCCATGGCTTCCGGCAATTTGTTCTGGCCCATCAGAGCGTTGCCCAGGTTAAACATGGCTATCGTAGATTTCGGATTGGCGTCCAAAGCCTTCCGATAGTTGACGTCAGCTTCTACAAAGACGCTGTCCTTGAACTGCCGGTTGCCACGACGGATGTGGTCGCGCTCGGCTTTCTGGGCCGAAACCGTCAGGGCCAGCTGCAACAAGAGTGCGGTGCTTAGAATTTTATGCAATTTCATCTGGATACCTCCTTACTTAAACAATCGGATGTGGCGGAACAACGGGTTCTTTCGGTTGAGCAGGAGCGTATCGGCCAGCAGCAACAGCAGCACCAGCCAGGCAACTGCTTGAAACTGCTCGTTGAACTCCGTATAGACCTGCGTCTCCACATCGGCTTTCGCCATTTTATCTATCTCTTGGCTGATGGCCTTTTGCGCAGCATTGCTATTGTCCACCCGCACATAGATGCCTTTGCCTTCGCGAGCTATTTCCTGACACATCTGCTCGTTGAGCCGTGTCACCACGACATTGCCTTCGCGGTCGCGACGGAAGTCATTGGTGCCGGCCACGGGGATGGGAGCTCCTTCGGGCAATCCCACTCCCAAGACGTGAATCTGAATGCCCTTCTCGGCTGAAGCGGTGGCAGCTTCCACGGCTCCTCCCTCATGGTTCTCACCATCAGTGATGAGGATGACGGCGCGTCCTACCCCCTCTTGAGGAGTGAAACTGCGGGTAGCCAACGAAAGGGCGGCTCCGATGGCCGTTCCCTGCTTGGAGATGAGTGAAGGGTCAATGGATTCGAGGAACATCTTCGCGGAGATGTAGTCGTTGGTGATGGGCAGTTGGGTAAAAGCATCGCCTGCAAAGACAATCATCCCCACCTTGTCATTCTCCATCTTATCCACCAACTGGGCCACGAGCCGTTTGGCCTTCTCCAAGCGGCTGGGCTGCACGTCTTGTGCCAACATGGAGTTGGAAATGTCGAGAGCAATCATCACCTCTACCCCCTGACGCTTCACGGTCTCCAGTTTGGAGCCAAACTGCGGACGAGCCAGCAGCAAAGCGAAGAGTCCGATGGCTGAGAAGAGCAACCAGAACTTGACAGAAGGACGAAAACGAGACACATCGGGCATCAGCTGGGCCAACAGTTCAGGGTCACCATAACGTTGCAACGCCTTGCGCCTCCGGTAGTTGCTATATAGAAACAACAGGACCAGCAGGGGCAGCAAGAGCAGCAAATAGAGATATTGGGGTTCTTCAAATCGAAACATAGTGTTCATGAATTAAGTGATACGAGGTTAAGGCAACGTCTTCAAGACCGTCTGACGCAACAGCAATTCGAGCAACACGCAAAGGAAAGCTGCCAATGCAAAAGCCTGATACTCCTCCTGACGCTTGCTGAACTCTTTCACATGGAGTTTGGTCTTCTCCAGCTTGTCGATTTCAGCATAGACCTCTTTCAGTTTGGAGTTGCTGGTAGCGCGGAAATAGTTGCCTTCCGTAGTGGCAGCTATCTGGGCCAATGTCTTTTCATCAATCTCCACCGGCAGATTGGTGTACTGCACGGTACCTCCCACCTGAATGGGATAAGGAGCTGTTCCATTGGTTCCTACACCAATCGTGTAGACACGGATGCCAAAGCTCTTGGCAATCTCTGCAGCGGTCAGCGGTGAGATGTCGCCCCGATTGTTCACACCATCGGTCAGCATAATGACGACCTTCGATTTAGCCTTGCTCTCTTTCAATCGGGTCACGGCATTGGCAACGCCCATTCCGATGGCCGTGCCGTCTTCTATCAAGCCGCACTTCACATCCTTCAGCAGATTGAGCAACACGGCGTGATCCACCGTCAAAGGACATTGAGTGAAGCTCTCGCCTGCAAACAGGGTAATTCCGATGTTGTCATTCGGACGGCCATTGATAAATTCGGCTGCCACCTCCTTGGCAGCTTCCAATCGGTTGGGCTTCAAATCTTCAGCCAGCATACTGGTCGAAACGTCCATAGCCAGCATGATGTCAATGCCTTCCACCTCGCTGTTCTGCCAGCTGTCGGTGGTTTGCGGACGAGCCAGCACCAAGAGAATCAACGTGAACGCCATCACCCGAAGCACAAACGGAGCGTGCAACAGGTAGTTGCGATAGCTGAGAGGAGCCTGAGCGTACATGGAGGTTTCCGACACCTGCAACGCTGCATCCCGACGATGTCCCTTCATCACATACCATATTATATAAGGTATGAGCAAGACGAGCAAGAAAAGATATTCTATGTTTGCAAAAACCATAATTCTACCATTAAGCAAAATAATTGTAAAGCTGCACAGCCATGTAGACCAACGAACCCACCAAAGCAACGGCCAGCGCGGCAATGCCTACGCCAAGCAGCACCTTGGTGCGCAACGGTCGCTGTTCAATGATGGTAATCTCAGTAGGTTCGGTTTTGGCGTTGGGGTCAGGCTCCTCTTTCGTATCGTTAATGAAGTCAATGGCATTCACCAAGTTGGCGTCATTCTCGTTCATCATGGGCAGATGCTTGGCAAACTTCACCAAATCCGCCGTCAGGAAGAGCTCCTTCAAGTCCGCAATCGCCTCTCGATCCTTCACCTGCAGCAAGTGGTCAATAATCTCTGTCGAGGTCATTTCCATGGCATTGAAGCCGAAACGTTCCTTGATATAGGTACGAATGGCGTCCGTCAGTTGGGTATAATACTCTTTTGACTCACCTTGTTGCCAGATTTTCTCACTCTTGATGCGCTCGATGGTCTGCATAGCCAGCTGATGAGGAGGCAATTTGGGCTCCACCTTCACCTTACGGATGATAGGCTGGTTGTCCCGAATGCGCTTGACCAAGTAGAGCATCAGCCACAGCAGCGGAGCAAAAAACAACGCACAAGCCATGGCCACATACCAATCCTCCCACGCAAAAGGAGCATCCATCACACTCTTGGGACCGAAGAACTGATCCGGGTGCAACGTGTCCACAAGAACCGAATAGACCTTCAGAGCCAAGGCTTTGGAAGGATAGCGTCTGCCGTTGACCTCCACCTCCATTGGCGGCAGGTAATAGAGAGCCGAATCAAACGAAGTGATTACATACTCTTGCGTGATAACCGCACGTTTGCCTCCGTTGAGCAGTTGGGTGTCGGGCTTGGCCATCTCCACAATCTCCACTCCCTGCACGAGCGTGTCTTGATAAACAGGGAACAGCGCTCGTTGGTCAGCGTCCAACGCCACTTGCAACCGCACTCGAGCCTGCTCGCCAATCAGTATCTGCAGCGAGTCAATCGTAGCCTCTACCGTGACCGATTGGGCTTGGACGGTGCAAAAGGCTGAAACGGTCCAAAGTATCAGCAAAAAAAACTTTTTCATTTCCTTCATTCCTTCTAATTTCGTTTGGCAAACAGCTCCATCAAAGCCTTCACATAGTCCTGGTCGGTGCGAACCGACACATTGTCTACACCGCTGCGGGCAAATGATTCACTCAATGCAGCCTGACGGCGAGTCCACCACTCGCGATGAATACGACGGACTGCACTCGAAGAGGTGTCAATCCACTGCTCGCGCCCCGTCTCTGCATCGCGCACTTTCATCAATCCGACGGGAGGCAGGTCAGCCACACGACGGTCGTACACCTGAATGGCTACCACATCATGCTTGCGATTCGCAATGGTCAACGCGCGGCTGAAGTCATTGGAGTCAATGAAATCTGATAACAAAAAGGCCGTGCAGCGACGCTTCATCACATTCGTCAGATGTTCCAGCCCCATCCTCAACTAGGTACACCGGCTTTCGGCATGGAAGTCCAGCAATTCACGGATGATGTATAGGATGTGTTTTCGCCCTTTCTTGGGAGGAATAAATTTTTCTATCCGGTCGGAAAAAAAGATAACGCCGATTTTATCGTTGTTCTGGATGGCAGAGAAAGCCAGTGTAGCCGCAATTTCAATCACCATATCGCGCTTGAGTTGCTTCACTGTGCCAAACTCCAAACTACCCGAAACGTCCACCATCAGCATCACGGTCAGTTCGCGTTCCTCTTCATAAACCTTGACATAAGGCTTATTGAAACGAGCGGTCACATTCCAATCTATATCGCGTATGTCGTCGCCAAACTGATATTCACGCACTTCACTGAAAGCCATTCCCCTACCCTTGAAAGCAGAGTGGTACTGACCGGCAAAGATATTGCTGGATAATCCCCGCGTCTTGATTTCAATCTGACGAACTTTTTTCAGTATATCAGTCGTTTCCATTAGGGTACTTCTACCTTGTTCAGGATTTTGCTAACTATTTCATCGGCCGTCACGTTGCTGGCTTCGGCCTCGTAGGTCAATCCGATGCGATGGCGCAAAACATCGTGAGCCACAGCACGCACATCTTCGGGGATGACATAGCCACGACGCTTGATGAAAGCATAGCTTCGGGCAGCCAAAGCCAGATTGATGGACGCACGGGGCGAACCGCCGAAAGCAATCATCTCCTTGAGCTCCTTCAAGTCATACTTTTCGGGATAGCGCGTGGCAAACACGATGTCAACGATATATTTCTCAATCTTCTCGTCAATATAGACTTGACGCACCACCTTGCGGGCTTCGAGTATCTCATCAGCCTTCAGGATGGGAAGCACCTTTGTTTTCTCACCACTGATGTTCTGACGGACAATCAGTTTTTCTTCCTCCAACTTCGGATAGTCAATCACTACCTTCAGCATGAAACGGTCCACTTGTGCCTCAGGCAGCGGATAGGTGCCCTCCTGCTCGATGGGATTCTGTGTGGCCAGTACCAAGAAGGGTTCAGGCAATCGGAACGTCTCTTTTCCGATAGTCACCTGACGCTCCTGCATGGCTTCCAGCAAGGCACTCTGCACCTTGGCAGGCGCACGGTTGATTTCATCCGCCAAGATAAAGTTGGCAAATACAGGACCTTTCTTCACTTGGAACGTTTCGTCTTTCTGGCTATACACCATCGTACCTACCACGTCGGCAGGCAGCAAGTCAGGTGTAAACTGTATGCGGCTGTATTTAGCATCTATCAGAGATGACAATGTCTTGATAGCCAGAGTTTTGGCCAAGCCAGGGACACCTTCCAAAAGAACGTGTCCGTCCGAGAGCAAACCTATCAACAATGATTCAACCAGATGTTTTTGACCGACAATGACCTGGTCCATTCCAGTGGTCAGATGGGTCACGAAAGCGCTTTGTCTTTCTATCCGCTCATTCAGTTCGCGGATATCAATTGTTTCTGCCATAAATCTATCTATAAATTTGTTTACTATTTTCCTTTTCTTTTTTTAGGTTGCCAAAAGTACAGCAAACTATAAAGCAATGCAACTAAATAATATTAAATAATGTTTTCCTTTTGGCAATAAGTACTTATTTCTTACTCTTTTCTAATTTGGGGATTCGAATGGTAGTTCCGTAGGGCACATGATTCGGATCCGTGATAACCTTGGGATTGTGCTTTACCAGATAGGGCCACAGCTTTTTGGTTCCCCAAAATCTGAGCGCAACCCGTGTCAAGGTTTCTCCTTGTTTGATTGTATAGGTCGTTTCTGTTCCGACAATGGTATAGCTGGAAGAATCAGGAATGATGGGTGCGGCGGCAGGTACTTCTTGCTTCGTTGCTTCCTGCTTGGGCAGCTCTTCCCGTTTCGGCTCTTCCACGATGGGTTCAGTCACGACCACTTGGAGGGAGTCAACCAACGTGTCGGCTTTCTCCGCAGGCATCTCCTCCTTCACCTCCTGACGGACAGTATCCTGCACGAGCACAGGTACAGGCGGTTCTGCCACCGGCTCCGTTTTCTTCGGTAAAAACAGGTCATAGAGGCTGGGGAAATAGATGAAGGCCAACGCAGCCACACAGAGAATAACGACCATCGAGACAATACCGATAAAATACTTCATGCCCGAGGGATCTCCCTCTTGAAGTTCCTCTGGTTCCCATCTCTTTTTCTGCGGAGTAGGATTCAAGGCTTCCTCATCAAACACGGGCTCTCTGACGATAGGTTCACGCGTCAGCAGAGGGGATGAAGTTTCAGGTTCAGACTGGGATACAGTTTCTTCCCTCGGAGAGGCAGGAGCAGTCGATTCTGACTCTATGGGTTCTTCCACGACTGGTTCTTCGGGCACAGATTCTTCCACGACAGATTCTTCCACGGCAGGTTCTGCCATCACAGGTTCAACCCCAACAGGATTTTCGGCAACGGGTTCTTCGGCAACGAGTTCTTCGGCAACGGGCTCCTCAACGATTGGACTCTCATCTGCGGGCATTTCCGCTGCAGGCTCCTCGATAGCAGGCTCCTCGATAGCAGGAACTTCCAGTTTGGTTTCACACGGAATCTCAGGTTCGGCGACAGCAATTGGTTCAGCAATCATCTCCTCATCCATTCCGTTACCCTCTTCTTCGGGGGTATCGTCCAAGACGGTGCCCTCATTGAGTATGACCGTTTCAAAGTGGGAGAAAGGCTTGTTGATGGTCTCTTTCAAAGCCGGTTCGGGAGTGAAAGATATTTTCGTATGCTCTTGTATTTCAAATCGTTCGCCGGTATTGACGTTGATACTTTCCCGGCTATCCACATTGATCAGTTTAAATGTGCCCAATCCTTTGATACGCACATACTTGTCTCGTTCCAGCGCTTCTTCTATCAATTCAAAAAACTCTTTGACAAAAGAGTCGGCATTCCGCTTGCTGAGTCCATGACTTTCAGACAAGTTATCGACCAGTTCCTGTATGTTCTTCTTTTCGTTCATGAGCCTGTTTGTTATCTGAATTTACCTTTCAAAGAAATGGCCGGCTTGAAGGAGAGCACCAATTTGGGAGGTACCAGCATTCTCAGTTTGGTAGCGGGGTTCACCGAGATACGCTCCGCCTTCTTTTTCACCTCAAAATTGCCGAATCCCTGTATGGATACGATGTTTCCCTCTTCCAGATGCTTGGTCATTTCAGCGAGTAGTACATTCATCGTATCCGCCGTCTCTTTGTAAGTCAGGCCAAGTCTCCGAGCCAATTCCGTTGTAAAATCCTTGTTATTCAAAGTACTTAGATGTAATAGATTATAGTGTTTCTACTTGTCCATATAGGTCATAATCATCGGCTCCCGTAATCAAGACTGGATAGAAGTGCCCTGTCTGTAGGGAGGTGCCGCTCTTTTCAATCAGTACTTCGGGATCCACTTCAGGAGAATCATACTCTGTACGACCCACATAATAGTCACCCTCCTCTCTGTCAATGATGACTTGCAAGGTCTCTCCTATCTTGGCATCGCTCAGCTCTGCCGATATAGCCTGCTGTATCTCCATGAGTTCATCCAGTCGTGCCTGTTTCAGCTCCTCGGGCACGTCATCCGTATAGTGGGCGGCCGCATAGGTACCCTCCTCTTCCGAATAGGCGAATGCCCCCATACGCTCGAAGCGAGCTCTACGTACGAATGTCTTCAGCTCCTCAAAGTCAGCTTCCGTTTCACCAGGAAAACCTACCATCAGCGTCGTACGCAGATGGATGCCAGGCACTTCCCGACGGAATTGTTCAATCAGCGCATAGGTCTCTTCTTGTGTGACATGACGTTGCATCCGCGACAATACCGCATCGCTGATGTGCTGCAAGGCAATATCCATATACTTGCACACATTCTTGCGTTCTCGCATGACACGGAACAGATCGGTCGGGAAATGAACGGGATATGCGTAGTGCAATCGAATCCACTCTACACCAGGCACATCAGCTATCTTCTCCACCAGTTCGGGTAGTCTCTGCTCGTGGTAGAGATCTACCCCATAGTATGTCAGTTCCTGCGCAATGACTTGAAATTCCTTCACTCCCTGCGACACCAGGTAGCGGACCTCTGCCACAATCTCTTCCATCGGACGCGACACATGATGCCCTGTCATGATGGGGATGGCACAATAGGCACAATGACGGTCACACCCCTCCGAAATCTTCAAATAAGCATAGTGACTGGGAGTAGTGAGTTTCCGCTCCTGGCTGAGTTTCCCCTGATAGGCGTGGCCCAAATCAGTGAGCAACTCCTGCCACTTGAATTTGCCATAGAACTTGTCTACCTGCGGAATCTCTACAGCCAATTCCTGAAGATAGCGTTCAGACAGACACCCCATGACATAGAGTTTCTCCAATCGTCCCTTTTCCTTGGCCGCAGCAAACTCCAGAATCATCTGGATGGACTCCTCCTTGGCATCGCCAATGAATCCACACGTGTTGATGACCGCAATGTCGCCACAAGGATGTTCAGCATCGTGAGTCACCCGATAGCCAGCCGCTTCCAGTTGGCGCATCAGTCGCTCCGAATCCACCAGATTCTTCGAGCAGCCCAAAGTAACTATATCGATGGTCTTCTGTCTCATAACTTAGTATTGCCAAACAAGGAATCCACGAACTCTCTTCTACGGAACACTTGCAGGTCTTCCATGCCTTCACCCAGGCCGATGTATTTCACCGGTATCTTGAACTGGTCGCTGATGCCGATGACGACACCTCCTTTGGCTGTTCCATCCAGTTTGGTCACTGCCAGAGCGTTGACTTCGGTAGCGAGGGTAAACTGCTTGGCCTGTTCGAACGCATTCTGTCCTGTCGAACCATCGAGCACCAGCAATACCTCATGAGGTGCATCCGGCACGACCTTCTTCATCACGTTCTTTATCTTGGTCAGCTCGTTCATCAAGCCTATTTTGTTATGCAGCCGCCCTGCCGTATCGATGATGACCACGTCCGCTTGATTGGCTACGGCAGAACTCAAGGTGTCGTATGCCACGGAAGCAGGATCCGAGCCCATCTTCTGCTTGACGACAGGCACTCCTACCCGTTCACCCCAGATGACCAGTTGCTCAACCGCTGCTGCACGGAACGTGTCGGCCGCACCCAGGTACACCGACTTTCCCGCTTTCTTGAACTGATAGGCCAATTTGCCGATGGTGGTCGTCTTGCCCCCTCCATTCACACCTACTACCATGATGACATAAGGCTTGTTCTGTATGGGAGCTTCGAAGTCATCCACATCGTCTGTATTGTTTTCAGTCAGCAAGGCAGCGATCTCATCATGTAGGATTCTATTCAACTCATTGGCATTCATGTATTTGTCTGTAGCCGCACGCTTCTGTATGCGCTCTACAATCCTCAAGGTGGTCTCCACCCCTACATCGGACGTTATGAGCACCTCTTCCAGATTATCCAGCACCTCATCGTCCACTTTCGACTTACCGGCAATGGCTCGTGCTATCTTTCCGAATACACTTTCCTTGGTTTTGGACAATCCTTTATCCAAGGTTTCTTTCTTTTCTTTCGAGAAAAAACTAAAAAATCCCATATCAGTTCCTTTCTTCAATACATTCTGCTACAAAGGTATAACAAAACCGCTTAATATAAAAATCTGTGTGGATGAATTATTATAAAAAAATCCCCTCATCGGAGATTTCCGACAAGGGGAACAGTTCATATTTCTATCTTTTACAAAGTAGAGAATCTGCTTATTTCTTAAAGAAGGCTTGCACATCTTCGTTGCGCACCATTTGCTCGTCAAAGATGTAGGCACCAGTCTTCGGAGACTTCACCATCTTGATCACCTTCGTGTATGCACGACCTTCTTTAGAGCCTTCGTGCAAACTTGCTACTGCTTTCTTTGCCATTGAGTTATACTATATCTTTCGGTTAATTACTTGATTTCCTTGTGATCAGTCACTCTCTTCAGGATGGGGTTGTACTTATTCTGCTCCAATCTTTCAGTCGTATTCTTTCGGTTCTTCGTCGTAATGTAGCGCGAAGTACCGGGCATACCACTATCCTTGTGCTCAGTGCATTCCAAAATCACCTGCACTCTGTTACCTTTTGCTTTCTTTGCCATAATTCAGTATCTCCTCTTCGTTTTTAACCAATCACTTTAATGGTTTTCCAATCACAATAGCCTTTAGCCACTGCATCGTTCAGCGCAGCATCCAGACCTTTCTTATTTATAATGCGCAGACCAGCAGCACACAGGCTCAGGCTAATCCAGCAATCCTGTTCTACATAGTAGAACTTCTTCTTAAACAAGTTCAAATCAAAGGTTCTCTTAGTTCTTCTCTTTGAGTGTGAAACATTGTTGCCAACCATGGCTTTCTTTCCGGTAATTTGACAAATCTTTGACATTTCTATCTTGGTTTTATGATTTCAGACCATTCTTATTTCAAACAGAGCGCAAAGTAAGTACTTTTATCTGTAACTCGCAAGTATTTCCGCAAATAATTCTCTGTAGAATAGCATTTTTTCATTCTTCCAGCCTTTCAAGCAGGAGTTTCAATGCCTCTTCTATCGTTCTCTCCACATTTTGTCTACGACCTTGGTCCCCTTCCAGTTTTCGGGTAGAAATTTCATTTTTATAGGCAACAGCCATCCAGATGGTACCAACCGGCTTCTCAGGTGTACCTCCTCCCGGACCGGCAATCCCCGATGTGGCTATGGCACAATCGGTTTTCAGCCTTTTCATCGCCCCTTTTGCCATCTGTATCACCGTTTCGCGGCTCACGGCACCTACCTGATGAAGCGTTTCCATCGACACGTCTAGCAAATTGACTTTCACTTCGTTGGAATAGGCCACGATACCGCCTTTCACATATTCCGAGCTGCCGGGCACCGAGGTAAGTCGGGCCACGATGCCCCCACCCGTACAACTTTCTGCGGTGGATACGGTCATTTTTCTCTCTATCAGCCGTTTTCCTATCTCTTCTTCCAGTGCCATGATACGTTCGGGTGTGGTAAATCAGATAGTGACGCGTGAATAGGCCGGCGCTTCGATGGGGCAAAAATCCCCATCCTGGTATTTGTAATAGCCGGTAATGGCAATCATAGCCGCATTGTCGGTCGTATAGCTGAACTTAGGAATAAAGATTTTCCAGCCATAGCGCTGGGCACACTCACGGAAGGCGTTGCGTAACCCATTGTTGGCCGATACGCCTCCCGCCAGAGCCACCTCCTTGATGCCATATTGCTTGGCTGCCTTCTTCAACTTGTCCATCAGTATCTCCACGACCGTCGCCTCCAGCGAAGCCGCCAAATCAGCCTTGTGATGTTCGATGAAATCGGGATCTTCGGCTATCCATTCTCTCAGTTTATAGAGAAAGGAGGTCTTCAAGCCGCTGAAACTATAGTCCAGCCCAGGGATATGAGGCTTGCTGAAGCTGAATGCTTTCGGATTGCCCTGACGAGCCAGCTTGTCGATGATAGGACCACCGGGATAGCCCAACCCCATCACCTTGGAGCATTTGTCGATGGCTTCGCCCGCTGCATCGTCAATGGTCTGTCCCAATATCTGCATGTCATTATAGGCTTTGACCAGAATGATTTGCTAATAACATCCCGATACCAGCAGGAACAGTAAAGGAAATCAATGAGGGACATATTCATAAA
>CAMGAL010000031.1 GCA_946007445.1 uncultured Mediterranea sp. | reverse complement strand
TGCAGGTCCCGCTTCTTACGGTATGACCGACACGATGGGCCGTATGCACTCTGACGCTCAGTTCGCTGGCTCGTCTTCAGTGCCCGCTCACGTAGAGATGATGGGCTTCTTGGGCATCGGCAACAACCCGATGGTAGGTTGCACCGTGGCTTGCGCCGTAGACGTGGCTACTGCCCTGAGCAAGTAAGATTCTTTCATTCATACAAATAGAGCAGCAAGGAGTGCTTTCCCCCGCCTGGGAGGAGGCACTCCTTCTTCTTTTTCGGAATAGCATCGTTTGTCACTTCGGACAAACCGAATGTACCGATATCCGTCATCATCGAATGGTTTCACGCAAAGTGAGATGGGGACTCAGCATGACATTGTGTTAGTGATTATGGTTTTTGTACACCCACAGTTATGCTCAGTTCTCCGTCTGGCAAGGCTTGTCGAGCTGCTCGAAGACGGAGTTGCGGCTCACGAACTCGGGCACCAGCTCCTTCATACCGGCCACGATGCGCATGGAGTCGTAGGTGTAGCTCAAGTCCACCAGATGCTGGATGCGCTGGCTCACCTCGTCGTAGTCGTACTCGCGCACGTTGGCAATCATAATCTTCTCGTGATAGGTAGGCTTGGTGAGCTCCTTCACATTGAGCAGCTCCTCGTAGAGCTTCTCGCCATGACGCAAGCCGGTGAACTCTATCTTCACGTCGGTGCGCCCCGAAAGGCTGATCATCCGCTTGGCCAGGTCGACAATCTTCACCGGCTTGCCCATGTCGAAGATGTAGACTTCGCCTCCGTAGCCCAAGCTGCCGGCTTCCAATACCAGGCGACAGGCTTCGGGGATGGTCATGAAGTAGCGGATAATCTCGGGATGGGTGACCGTCACCGGGCCGCCACGCTGTATCTGGTCGCGGAAGCGGGGAATGACCGAACCGTTGGAACCCAACACATTGCCAAAGCGGGTGGTGATGAACTGAGGGCCGCGGCGTCCCTCCTTCTGGAGCTTCTTGGCCAGCGACTGGACATAGATTTCGCAGATGCGCTTGGAGCAACCCATCACGTTGGTGGGATTGACGGCCTTGTCGGTGGAGATCATCACAAACTTCTCCACGCCGTACTTCACGGCGAGGTCGGCCACGATGCGTGTGCCCTGTACATTGGTTTGAATGGATTCGGACACATTGTCCTCCATCATAGGCACATGCTTGTAGGCGGCGGCATGGAAGACGTACTGCGGGCGGAACTCCTTGAAGATGGCCTCCATGCGGGGGGCGTTGGAGATGTCGGCCACGATGGTGTGGGCCTCAATGTTGCGCCACACGTCCTGCAACTCCAGGCGGATGTCGTGCAGAGGTGTCTCGGCTTGGTCGACCAGTATCAGCGAGTAGGGATTGAACGAGGCCACTTGACGCATCATCTCGCTGCCGATAGAGCCGGCGGCACCCGTAATGAGCACCCGCTTGCCCTCCAAGTGCGAGGCCACCCGGTGCATATCCATCTTGATGGGTTCGCGCTCCAGCAGGTCTTCAATCTGAATCTCCTTCAGCTGGTTGCGGTTCAGCGTCTGGTTGTTCCACTCGCTCAGGGGGGGAGCGGTCATGAGCTTCACGTTGTTGGCCAGCAGGCGGTCGGCCACATCGTTACGCTTCAGGTCGTCCATCTTGGCCGGCGACACAATGACGACATGCACTCCGCGGCTGGCCATGTTCTCCATCAGCGTATCATCGTTGGGATAGACGCGCACACCCATAATGACCTTGCCTATCACCTCGGGTTCGTCGGCAATGAATCCGCAGAGGCGGTAGTGGTTGCGCAGGTTGACGCGCAGTGACTTGGCGATGTTCACTCCCGCCTCTTTGGCTCCGTAGATGAAGACGTTGTCGCTGTGCGAGCCGTCAAAGTTGAGCACTTCGAAGAGTATCTTCACGATGACACGGGTAGTGGCCATCAAGGCAAAGCTGCAGATGTAAGCCATGAGGGTGACACTGATGGGCGACCAACGGATGCCCCACAGGGCTTCGGCCGAAACACGGATAAGCAGCATGGTAACGAAAGCCGCCGTAAGGGATGCAAAGATGCGCAAGATGTCGATGAACGACGAGAAGCGCAGCACTCCCGAGTAGGTACGGAAGAGGCGGAAATAGATGAGATTGACCACCAGCGAGGTGAACACCGTGCGGTCGAGTGTGGAGTTCTCCAGGAAGATGCTGCGGAAATCGTAGCGGATGGCATACGCCAGAAAGGTGGATACGACAACTATCAGGACATCTATCAGCAGGACGGTCCATAGGGGCAACACCTTCGATGAGAGGTATCGCTGCACAAAACGGAATTGCATGGATCGGATTCGATTATACATAGTCACTTAAATTTATTTCCATGCCACGGTCAGCGGCTGACGGAGACCTTCCATATAGTTCAGGAGATAAGACTTCCAGGCATCCATATTCTCGAAGCCGTACTTGCTCCAGCCATATCCCCAGTAATAGGTATAGACGGCAAAGGGACGGTAAGGCTGGGTGGCCAGGATGTGTCCCAAAGCTCCGGCCTTAGGTTCCTCCATAGGGCGGTAAGCGGTAGAGACAAATCCATCCGGACGGCAAGCACCGAGGAAGATGCTGCCATTGCCCTCTTCGGGCTCCATGGTGAGGTCTTCGTAGGCAATATAGCCAGCTTGGGCATCCTCTTCATACGCCTGGGGATTGCTCTCATGCACCACGATGCCGGCGGCCAGCTCGACCGAACGCGAAAGGCCGAAGTAGCGAAGGGTCGTCCGATTGAGCTGCGAACCGTAGTCGAGCGTGATGAGGCGTTTCTCCACCACCGCGGTGTCTATGCCGATGGCACGGGGAGCAAACTCCAGCTCCAGCGTGAAGCGCCAAGGGCCGTTGTCGAGGATGGTGTACTTCTGGTAGGTGGTGGGATAAATCATCTGGTCGCCATCCAGGACGGCCACCGCTCCGGCTCCCAACGTAGGACCTACGGCATAGGGGTCCATGCCTACCCCGTGGTCGATGTGGAACGAGAAGGAGCGGATGAAGCGTTCGGCCTCCTCCTTGAGACCCGCCCGACGCAAGCTGTCCACCCGTGCCCAGTTGGCCGCACTGTTGTTGGCATCATAGAGCGAGTCGAGGATGGGACGCGACACGCGCTTGAGGAACGTGTCGTAGCCATATACCCCCTCAATGCCGGGGCCGTAGGTGCGGAAACCGGCCCGGTCGTTCTCCCACACGATGTCGTCGGCCCGCTCGGGATGATAGCGGCCCTGTACATAGCGCACGGTGTCGGCAGCGGTGCCCTTGCGGATATGGTAAACGGCTGTGGCAGAGGGAGCCACCGAAGCGGGGAAAACAAACAAGCTGTCATAGGTGAGCTGCAACGGCCATTCGCGGCCCTCGGCATCCACAGCCAGCAAGGCATCGGTAGGGAGGCATTGGAGGCGGCGGCACACCTCGTCGCAGGATAGTTCCACCACTTCGGCACTGCGCTGCACCGGCAAGGGGTTGCTCACTACGAATAGTCCGGAACCGGACGGCTGACAGGCGGCCAAAGTCAAAACAGAGCAAAGAGCCGTCGAGTAAAGAAGGTTTTTCATATGATTTCTGTCCATTGAAAATTTTCCAATATTTGTAGGTGCAAAATAATTGATGCTGCAAAGATACGCAAAAAACAGAGAAATCTATTTCTACACATAGAGATTATCCCAAAAATAATAGTAACTTTGCCACACGAACAATGAAAGCACTATTGATTAACACATTTTTCTTGATTGAATAGTATGAAAATGAAATCCATCTTTGCCGCCACCTTGCTGGCATTGACCCTAGCCGCACCTGCCGGCCAGGCATCCGCCCAAGAGCACAGTTTCACGCCTGGAACCGGAACTTTCCTGCTGGACGGACAACCGTTTGTCGTGAAAGCCGCCGAATTGCACTATCCGCGTATTCCCCGCCCCTACTGGGAGCACCGCATCAAGCTCTGCAAGGCATTGGGCATGAATACCATTTGTCTCTACGTATTCTGGAATGCACACGAAGCACTACCCGACCAATACGACTTCAGCGGACAAAACGACCTGGCCGCCTTCTGCCGCCTCTGTCAGAAACATGGCATGTACATCATCCTGCGCCCCGGCCCCTATGTGTGCGCCGAGTGGGAGATGGGTGGCCTCCCCTGGTGGCTGCTGAAGGACAAGGACATCCGCCTGCGCGAGGATGACCCGCGCTTCCTCGACCGGGTGGAGAAGTTTGAGAAAGCCGTGGCTGCCCAGGTGGCCGACCTCACCATCCAGCGCGGAGGCCCCATCCTGATGATTCAGGTGGAGAACGAGTATGGCTCCTATGGCGAAAACAAGACCTATGTAGCCAAGGTGCGCGACATGCTGCGCAGCTGCTACGGCCCCGAGGTGACCCTCTTCCAGTGCGACTGGTCGTCCAACTTCACCCTCAACGGCCTCGACGACCTGGTATGGACGATGAACTTCGGCACCGGAGCCAACATCGAGCGCCAATTTGCCCGCCTCAAGGAGCTACGCCCCGACAGCCCGCTGATGTGTAGCGAGTTCTGGAGCGGATGGTTCGACAAGTGGGGAGCCAACCACGAAACCCGTCCCGCCGACGAGATGACTCAAGGCATCGACGAGATGCTCTCGCGCAACATCTCCTTCAGCCTCTACATGACCCACGGAGGTACCAACTGGGGACACTGGGCAGGAGCCAACTCACCCGGCTTTGCACCCGACGTCACCTCCTACGACTATGATGCCCCCATCAGCGAAAGCGGTCAGGTGACACCCAAGTACACCCAGCTGCGACAGACGCTGGCCAAGTATCGCGGCAAAGAGAAGATGGCTCCCATCCCCTCGGCCATACCGGTACGCGCCATCCCCACCGTGCGCTTCACCGAGGTGGCTCCGCTGTTCGACAACCTGCCCGCTCCCCGTCGCGACGTACGCCTGCGCACCATGGAGGAGTATGACCAGGGCTTCGGCAGCATCCTCTACCGCACCACCCTGCCTGCCCTCCACATGCCCTCTACGCTCAACATCGATGCACACGACTATGCTCAGGTATTTGTGGACGGACAGTTCATCGGCATCCTCGACCGCCGCATGGGCGACCGCCAGCTCCAGCTGCCGGCTGTGCCTCAAGGCGCCAAGCTGGAAATCCTGGTGGAAGCCATGGGTCGCATCAACTTCGGCCGCGCCATCAAGGACTTCAAGGGATTGGTCGGCCAAGCTACCCTCACCATCCATCACGGTGCCCATCCCTTCGTCTGCGACCTGCAGGGTTGGGAGGTGTGCAACCTGCCCGATACCTACGACTTCTACCGCCAGCTCCACTACCGGCCGCTGACCGAGAGCGTGGCCGCCGAGGGCCAACGCCTGCCCGCCGGATGCTACCGCGCCACCTTCACCCTGAAGGGCAAACCCGCCGACACCTTCCTCAACTTCGAGACATGGGGCAAGGGCCTCGTCTACGTCAATGGTCATGGCATGGGACGCATCTGGGAGATTGGCCCCCAGCAGACGCTCTACATGCCCGGCTGCTGGCTGAACGAGGGGGATAACGAAATCCGCGTCTTCGACATCCTCGGCCCCCGTCAAGCCACGACCGAAGGCCTGAAGCAACCCATCATCGACAAGCTGCTCATGCCCAAACCCCTCACCCACCGCAAGGAGGGTCAGACACTCGACCTGAGCAGCCGCACCCCCATCCACACTGGCAGCTTCCAACCCGGCGAAGGGTGGCAGGAAGTGAGCTTCACCCAGCCGGCCAAGGGCCGCTACCTCTGCCTGGAGGCTCTGAGTGCCCACGACGGCGGTTCGCGCATCTGCGTGGCCGAAATGTACCTGCTCGACGAGCAAGGCCAACGCCTGGCTCGCGAGGCATGGACAGTGGATTATGCCAACAGCGAAGATGTGTCGAAAGTGAACTGCGCCGCCGACAAGCTCTTCGACCTGCAGGAATCCACCTACTGGAGTACCGTCAAGAAGGATGCCTTCCCCCATGCCGTCGTCATCGACTTGGGCAAGGAGCACACCATCACCGGCCTCCAATACCTGCCCCGCATGGAGAGCGGAGCCCCCGGCAGCATCAAGGACTTCAAGGTGTATCTGTATTAATTGGTGATTCACACATGAAAAACGACATATCCTTATGAAACGACTTTCCCTTTGGGCAATGGCAATCTTGCTGCTTCTGCCCTCCTTTGCCAAAGCCGGATATATCCCGGAGAATGAACTCAAGGCCTATCTGTTTGCTTATTTCGTAGGCAAGCAGGCAGATGCCGAAGCCGTACGCTTCGCCGTCAGCTTGGACGGCTACACCTACCGCGCCCTCAACCACGGCGAGCCGGTACTCGACTCCCGCCTCATCAGCTCCACGGGCGGTGTGCGCGACCCGCACATCTACCGCGGCCACGATGGCAAGACCTTCTACATGGTGCTCACCGACATGATGGCGGCCAACGGATGGGACTCCAACCGAGCCATGGTGCTGCTGCGCTCCACCGACCTGATACACTGGCAGCACAGCATCGTCAACATCCAGAAGCGCTACCCCAACCAGGGGAATCTGAAGCGCGTGTGGGCACCTCAAACCATCTATGACGAGAAAGCCGGCAAATACCTGATATATTGGTCAATGAAGCATGGAGACGGCCCCGACATCATCTACTACGCCTACGCCAACAAGGAGTTTACCGACCTGGAGGGGGAACCCCAGCCTTTCTTCCTGCCCAAGGACGGCAAGGCTTGCATCGACGGCGACATTGTGGTGAAAGACGGCACTTACCACCTCTTCTACAAGACAGAGGGACACGGCGACGGCATCCGCGTAGCCACCACCACCGACCTCACCTCCGGACAGTGGACAGAGTACCCCGACTACAAGCAGCAAACCAACCAATCCGTAGAGGGTGCCGGAACCTTCAAGCTTATAGTTAAAGACATATACATTCTAATGTACTATGTCTATCGCAACGGCAAGTACCAGTTCACCGAGACCTCCGACCTGCAGCAGTTCCGCGTCATCGACAATGAGGTGGACATGGACTTCCATCCGCGCCACGGCACCATCATGGCCATCACCCGCCCCGAACTGCTCCGTCTGTTGGCCCGCTGGGGCAAACCGGAGAATCTGGACATGGAGATTCCCATCAGCCAGGCAACCGTCAGCGGCCCCGACGGACGACTGAAAGTCACCGTAGAGTGTCCCGAAGGGGGCAGCCCCACCTACCGGGTGGATTTCGACGGCCAGTGTATGCTACAACCCTCACCGCTTGGATTGACCACCGACATCGGCGACTTCTCCATCGGTTTGACCCTGGACAACCAGGAGAGCCGTGCCATCGACGAGAAGTATGATCTGAACCGCATCAAGCAATCCACGGTCTTCTACAAGGCCAACGAACTGACCTGCCACTTCACCAACGCCGAAGGCCGTCCGATGGACATCACCTTCCGCGTCAGCTACAACGACGTGGCCCTGCGCTACACCCTGCCCAAGAAGGGCGAACGGGGCAGCACCCGTATCCTCAGCGAGGCAACCGGCTTCCGCTTCCCCGACGGCACCACCACCTTCCTCTGCCCCCAAAGCGACCCCATGATAGGTTGGAAGCGCACCAAGCCCAGCTATGAAGAGGAGTACACCGCCGATGCCCCCATGGACACCCCCTCGCAGTATGGCCGCGGCTACACCTTCCCCGGCCTTTTCCGTGTGGGTGACAGCGGCTGGGTGCTGCTCAGCGAGACGGGCGTGGACAGCCACTACTGTGGCTCACACCTCAGCGACTACCACGAGGGACTCTACACCGTAGCCTTCCCCATGCCGGAGGAGAACAACGGCAACGGCACCGTGGCTCCCGGCCTCGCCCTGCCCGGCAGCACGCCCTGGCGTACCCTGACCGTAGGCACCGACCTGAAGCCCATTGTCGAAACCACCGTCCCCTGGGATGTGGTGTCGCCCCTCTACACCACTCGTCACGACTACCGCTTCGGTCGCGGCACTTGGAGCTGGATTCTGTGGCAAGACGACAGCATCAACTACGACGACCAAGTGAAGTTCATCGACCTGGCCGCCGCCATGGGTTATGAATATGCCTTGGTGGATTGCGCCTGGGACACCAACATCGGACGCGAGCGCATCGCCGACCTCGTCAGCTACGCCCGCAGCAAGCAGGTGGAACTCTTCCTGTGGTACAGCTCCAGCGGCTACTGGAACGACATCACCCAAAGCCCCATCAACCACATGGACAACCCCATCGTCCGCAAGCGCGAGATGGATTGGCTGCAATCGCTGGGCGTGAAGGGCATCAAGGTAGACTTCTTCGGCGGCGACAAGCAGGAGACCATGCGCCTCTATGAGGCCATCCTCAGCGATGCCGACGACCACGGCCTGATGGTCATCTTCCACGGTTGCACCCTGCCACGCGGATGGGAGCGCATGTACCCCAACTATGTGGGCAGCGAAGCCGTACTGGCCAGCGAAAACCTCATCTTCCAGCAGCACTTCTGCGACACCGAGGCATTCAATGCCGCCCTCCATCCCTTCATCCGCAATGCAGTGGGTTGCATGGAGTTCGGCGGCTCGTTCCTCAACCGACGGATGCACCGCAGCAATGCCAAGGGCAACACACGCCGCACCACCGACGTATTCTCGCTGGCCACAGCCGTGCTCTTCCAGAATCCCATCCAGAACTTTGCTTTGGCTCCCAACAACCTCACTGAGTCGCCGGCTCTCTGCCTCGACTTCATGCGCCACGTGCCCACCACATGGGATGAGACACGATTCATCGACGGCTATCCCGGCCGCTATATTGTGTTGGCTCGCCGCCACGGCAACCGCTGGTATGTGGCTGCCATCAACGCCACCGACCAGCCGCTGAAGCTCAGCCTCGATCTAACCGGCCTCTGCGGCACGTCGGCCACCTGCCTCGCTACCGGCAAGCAGCAGCAACCTGAAAGCAAGCGGGTGAAACTCTCGCCCAAGAAACCGCTCACCCTGACCGTCCAACCCAACGATGGAGCGGTCATTATGAATGAAGAATAATGCATAAAAGACGAAACCTGATGAAAGCGAATTGGATATTCTTCCTGACAATCATCCTCGGATGCGGTACCCTACATGCCAAGGTGCCCCACACCACCGAGGCCCCCGACTCTGTCTACCTGCTGGCGTATGCCCGAGCAGATGGCAGTAGTGGGTTGCAGCTGGCTTGGAGCACCGAGGGACGGCAATGGCTCTCCATCGGCGACGGCTACTCGTATGTGAAATCTGATTTCGGCCCTTGGGGCAGCCACAAGAAGATGTACCGCCCCAAGCTCTGGCACAACCCGCTGACCCACCGCTGGCACTGCATGTGGGAAGCCTCACCTGCCGGTGGAGTGATGGCACACGCCTCTTCGCTTGACCTCACCCGATGGAGCTTCCAGAGCTATTTCCATCCCGCCGACTCCGCCCAATACATCCCTGCCCATGCCGCCCCCCTGCGGGCGTGCAGGGCCTTGGTGGAAGGGCAGGAGGTGGACGGCTGGTCGCAAAGGGTGGCCTATAGCTGCGTGGAGCAACTGGAGCAGTATGCCCACCACCAGGCCTACCGCCAGATGCAGAAGGACGAACGCACCGAGCAAGACCCCGTGCGATTTGCCGGATTGAAACCGGTGCAAGTCACCATCCGCCCCGACTCCGCCCAAAGCAAAGCCATCAGCGACCATCTGATAGGCATCTTCTTCGAAGACATCAACTATGCTGCCGATGGAGGACTCTATGCCGAGCTGGTGCAAAACCGTGATTTCGAATACAGCACCGCCGAGCGTGGCCGCGAGAAGGACTGGGGCCCCCGCAAGGCGTGGGAACTGAAAGGCTCCGGCTCGTGGGAGATTGCCACCGATCATCCGCTGCATCCCAACAATCCGCACTATGCCCTGCTTCAAGTGCCCGCCACCGGCGAGACCTCATTGCTCAACCATGGCTACGAGGGTATCCCGCTGAAGAAGGGCGACAAGTACGACTTCAGCCTGTTCAGCCGGATGCCCGAAGGAGAGGGAGGCCCGGTCATCGTGCGCCTGCTGGATGAACAAGGAGCCACCGTGGCCGAAGGGCGCATCCGCACCAGTAGCCGCGACTGGCGCCAGCAGAAGTGTGTGCTCACCGCCACGGCCGATGTCAAGGCCGCAACCTTGGCCTTGATTCCCCAAAAAGCCGGCAGCTACGGTTTCGACCTCGTGTCGCTCTTCCCCCGCAACACCTTCCGCAACCGCCCCAACGGGTTGCGAGCCGACCTGGCACAAGCCCTGGCCGACCTCCATCCGCGCTTTGTCCGCTTCCCCGGAGGATGTGTGGCACACGGCAACGGATTGGACAACATGTACGACTGGAAAGGCTCCATCGGCCCCCTGCAAGCCCGCAAGCCCCTGCGCAACCTGTGGGGATATCACCAAACCCGAGGCCTCGGCTACCACGAGTACTTCCAGTTCTGCGAAGATCTCGGAGCCGAGCCGGTGCCCGTCTTGGCAGCCGGGGTGCCTTGCCAGAACTCCGGCGACTGCAATCACCATTCGGACGGCGACGAACTGTTCTGCAAGGGTCAGCAGGGAGGCCTGCCGCTGGAGGAGATGCCTGCCTACATCCAAGATGTGCTCGACCTCATCGAGTATGCCAACGGTGATGCACGTACCACCCAGTGGGGTCGTCGGCGTGCCGAGGCTGGTCATCCCAAACCCTTCAACATGAAGTACATCGGCATCGGCAACGAAGACCTGATTACAGACATCTTTGCCGAGCGCTTCCGCATGATATACGAAGCCGTGCGCGAGCGCTATCCCGACATCACCGTCATTGGCACCGTAGGTCCCTTCTATGAGGGTACCGACTACGACGAGGGGTGGCGCTTGGCCACGCAGTTGGACGTGCCCATGGTGGACGAACACTACTACGAGTCGCCCGGATGGTTCATCAACAACCAAGATTACTACGACCGCTACGACCGGCGAAAACCTCATGTCTATCTGGGCGAATATGCCGCCCACCTGCCCGGTCGCCCCAGCAATGTGGAGACGGCACTGGCCGAAGCCCTCTACCTCACGGCCGTAGAGCGCAATGCCGATGTGGTGCGCATGACCTCCTACGCGCCCCTGCTGGCCAAGGAGGGGCATACACAGTGGAAGCCCGACCTCATCTACTTCGACAACCACACGGTGCGGCCCACCGTTGACTACTACGTGCAACAGCTCTATGGCCAGCACGCCGGCAACGAGTATATTGCATCGACTGTCACACTGGACAATCAGCGCCGGGACGTGCGCCGCCGCATCGGTGTCTCCCTGACGCACGACACCACCACGGGCGACTACCTGCTCAAGCTGGTCAACCTGCTGCCAGTAGAGGTCACCAGCCGCCTCGCTCTCGACGAGCTGCCCTCTCTGGCTCCCACGGCCACCCAGATACGTCTGGCCGGTCAGCCTACCGACACCGATGTCCGGCCAGTCAGCACCTCCGTCCGGGTGTCCGACCTCCGGCAAGGCTACACCCTTCCCCCCTACTCCTTCACGGTGGTTCGGATGAAGGTGCAGCCGTAGCAACCCTTCCTATCTGAATAAAAGGCTACACACCAAGGATTGCAGACTTTCGTCCAACCAAGCGAAAGTCTGCAATCATTAGTGTTTGTCCGTTTGATGTCACTGTCAAGACTCTACCAACCACCGCTTGATGTTGCGCTGCGCGGCACTGAACTCCACACCCACCTTCACCACCTTTCGATTATCTGCCACGAAAGGTCGGGCGTAGCCCTTTTCCTCTATCTGTTGCAAAGCCTGCTCGGCACT
>CAMGAL010000030.1 GCA_946007445.1 uncultured Mediterranea sp. | reverse complement strand
TGCTCTGTTTATCCTTTCGGTGTGGTAATTTGGCAGGATGTGAGCAATATGTCTTTGCAAAGCAGGATTCGCCTGCTATGCGTTGCAAAGATATGCAAAAATCCTCAATTATCGCAACTTTTAGCTGCATATTGATGTGTTTTAAGATTAAATTTGCTTAAATTACGCGCGAAACGATGATTTTAGACCGTCTTCTCAATAAAAATGTGTATCTTTGTAGAATACAACGAGAATATTTTTATAAAATGGAATTAAAGGCTCTGATAGCAGAATGTACCGCATACGATTTCAAGGTGATGCTTGAAGAGAAGAAGCCTAAGAGTTGGTTGAAGAGCGTAAGCGCTTTTGCCAATGGCTTGGGTGGTTCCCTTTTCTTTGGCATTGATAATGACGGCATCGTCAAAGGACTTGATGATGTACAGCATGTTTGCGAAGCTATCAGTAGTAAGATTCGCGATTACATGGATCCTCTTCCAGAGGTGGAAATGATACCGCATGACATGGATGGCTTACACATCTTGCAACTCAAAGTCAATGCAGGGCATTACACTCCGTATTACTACGTTGGGGATGGTCAGCGCATTGCCTTTGTTCGTGTCGGTGATGAGAGTCTTCCTGCCACGGCAGAGCAAATGGTACGCTTGGTACTGAAAGGTTCTAATAAAACCTACGATTCCCTTCACACGGATTATAAGGTCGAAGACTATGCTTTCACGATATTAGCGAACACCTTCAAAGACCGCACCAAACAAGAATGGGACAAGAAGTATCTATTATCGTTTGGACTGGTAACAGGTATAGGGAACCTTACGAATGCAGGCGCATTGTTTGCCGATGACTGTCCATTGTGGCAATCTCGCCTATACTGCACACGTTGGGACGGAAAGGAAAAGGGTGATGCCATCAATGATGCAGAGTTCACCGGCAACGTCCTCATGCTGCTTCGAGAAGCCATGAATTTCGTAAAGTCAAACACCAAGAGAGGCTGGGAGAAGTTACCTAATGGGCGAAAGAACAAGCCTGAGTATGCGGAGCGGGCAGTTCTCGAAGCTATGGTTAATCACTTCATCCATCGTGACTATACTGTTATGGGCAGCGAAGTGCATCTTGACATTTACGATGACCGTCTCACTGTTACATCCCCTGGAGGAATGTATAATGGTATGCTAATCCAAGACTTAGACATCGCAGACGTTTCTTCCGAAAGGCGTAATCCTATCCTTGCAAATGTGATGGCTCAACTTGACTATATGGAGAAACGAGGTAGCGGACTCACACGAATTTGTAATGAGACCAAAGCTTTGGAAGGTTATAAGGACGAACTGAAGCCTGTGTTCAAATCTACTCCGACCCAATTCCAGACCATCATTTTTGCATCTTCCGACACACAAAATGTCGGAGACCATGACGGAGACATGTCGGAGACAAAACTCACTGATCGTCAGCAGAAAATACTCAATATCATCAAAGGGTCTCCAACAATAACCGGCAAACAAATGTCGGAGACTTTGTCGGTGAGCCAGCGCACCATCGAACGCGACCTTTCCGCCTTGCAAAAGATTGGTGTTTTGAAGCGTGAAGGCAAAGATAATAATGGAGTATGGTTTTTATTATAAACGGCTCATCCGAAATTTGAAATGATACAATCGTCTATCTCAATTCCCCTCCTCCGGGGAGGTTGCTCTCTCCCGATAACGGGAGAGCCGGAGAGGGTTGGTGTCACGGAGTGACAGGGTGGTAGGGAACATACAGGATGGACAGTCCCCATGAATGATGCCCTACTATGCGCTCCCTACCACCTCCCCCCTTCGGGGGACTAACCCCCTCTAGCTCCCCCGTTATCGGGGGAGGACAACCTCCCCGGAGGAGGAGAGTTGAAATCATTCCTTGACTTCGCTTGGAATGACAATATGGTGGGTAAATGGCTGTTTGATACACCCTTGATTTCAAAATCCGATAAGAGAGATTATCACTCCAAATGTCGGATGAACCAGAAAAAATAGATGGGATTAAGGCCATTATATAGGACGTCTGAAAAAGAAAAAAGATTTTTTCTTGGCCAACTCCGTTTTTCGTTGTATATTTGCTCATAAGAACGCCAGTGTTAAGTTGATTTTTAATACTATAAAGTTGATACTTTTCTTGTATGTTAGATATAAAAGAGATTACAATCGTAATTTGGGAAGTGTTGGCATTGTTGTATATAAACGTACTTCCTGTCCACTCCGCTTCCAAGAATATAATAAATGGCATTCCATGGTACGATCAAAACGGGAAAACGGTTAATGCACATGGGGCCTGCATCATTCAAGATGCAGGCAAGTATTGGCTTTTTGGTGAATACAAGAGTGACAATAGCAATGCTTTTCAAGGTTTCGGTTGCTATTCGTCGGAGGATTTGTCAAACTGGCGTTTTGAACGGATGGCTCTTCCTGTGCAGAAAGAGGGCATATTGGGACCTAATAGAGTAGGCGAGCGTGTAAAGGTTATGCGATGCCCGAAGACAGGGGAATATGTAATGTTGATGCATGCTGACGATTTGGGATATAAGGATCCATATATAGGTATTGCCACTTCCAAGACTATCAATGGTGAATATAAAGTAAAAGGGGCACTCACGTATCATGGTCAACCTATAAAAAAATGGGATATGGGTGTTTTCCAGGATGAGGATGGGAAAGGGTATCTCTTGATACATCATGGACCTATCTACCGTCTGACAGATGATTACCTTAGTATAGATACTTTGGTTGCCCATGTGAGCGGTATGGGAGAGTCGCCTGCCATGTTCAAGAAGAACGGCATGTATTATTTGTTGTCTTCCAATCTGACAAGTTGGGAACGGAATGACAACTTTTATTTTACGGCTACAAGTCTCGAAGGTCCTTGGAAATATCAAGGGCTGTTCTGCCCTGAAGGCAGTCTGACTTGGAATTCACAATGCACTTTTGTACTCATGTTGCCTGATGGGACTCCTATGTATATGGGCGACAGATGGTCGTATCCGCATCAGGCTTCTTGTGCCACTTATGTATGGATGCCCATGCAGGCAGAAGGGGAAAAACTGTCCATACCAACCTACTGGCATTCATGGGATATACAATCCAAAAAGCCTTCTGATGTATTGGAAACAGCAAGCGAAGTTCGTCCTCTGTCTTTCCATTCGAAGGATGCAAGAAAAGAGATGAGAATCCGATTCAAAGGAACTCATGTAGCATTGCATGGAAAGACCGGACCGCATGGCGGATATGCCTCTATTACAATGCTCGGTCAGATGGGAGATACTCTGTATTCTTCTATGATAGATTGTTATAGCAAGGTTCCTCACGAGGGAATCCGACTGATAACGCCGGAGTTAAAGTATGGAGATTATACCCTTATTGTAAAGCCTACAGGCGATTATTCTACATGGTCGGACAAGAAACAAAGGAAATACGGAGCAGACGACTGTTGGGTATCTCTGGACAAAGTATATATCTTTAGTACTTTCACCAATCATTGACCAGGCAGGGCATGGCTTCAAGCGCAAGAACGCACCTTGTGCCAAGATTACATCCGAAAGTTCTTGGCTCAGTAATTTAGAATCTCTATAAATAAGATATTTTTCGGTAGGGAAAAGAACAAGTATAGGAGGAAAACTATTACTTTTGCTGAACAGAAACCGATTATTAACAACTAAAAAACAAACAAAATGGCTTACGTAATTAGTGACGATTGCATCGCTTGCGGCACTTGCATCGATGAATGCCCCGTTGGCGCTATCTCTGAAGGTGAAAAGTATTCTATCGACCCGCAGCAGTGCACAGAGTGCGGTACCTGCGCCGATGTATGCCCCTCTGAGGCTATCCATCCGGGAGCATAATCACCCGCGTGATAAAGATTTTTATGGGTCGCAACGCTGCATAGCGTTGCGACTTCCTTTTATACGTAACAAACACAATGATTCGTCAATGTTCCATCCTCTTCGGTTGTCTGGCCTTGGGGGAATTGGTGGTTTGGCTGACGGGCATCAAGTTGCCGAGTAGCATCATCGGTATGCTGCTGCTAACCACGTTTTTGAAATTGGGTTGGATCAAGCTGCACTGGGTGCAGGGGATGTCCGACTTTCTGGTAGCCAACTTAGGTTTCTTCTTTGTGCCACCCGGCGTGGCACTGATGCTCTATTTTGACATCATCACCGCCCAGTTCTGGCCTATTGTCATTGCCTCGGCCGTCAGCACCGTGCTGGTGCTGGTCGTCACAGGGTGGATTCATCAACTCACACGCCGACATCATCATTAAAATGAATTACTTAGAGAACGAGTTTTTCTTGCTGACCGTCACATTCGGTACGTTCTTTCTGGCCAAAAAGCTGCAAAAGAAAACGGGGATTATGCTGCTCAATCCCATCTTGCTCACCATTGCCCTGCTGATTCTCTTTCTGAAGGCAACGGGCATCAGTTACGAAACCTACAACGAGGGAGGCCACCTCATCGAGTTCTGGCTGCGACCGGCCGTAGTGGCACTGGGCGTACCGCTCTACTTGCAATTGGAGACCATCAAGAAGCAACTGCTGCCCATCGTCTTGTCTCAGTTGGCAGGCTGTGTGGTGGGAGTCGTCAGCGTGGTGCTGATTGCCAAATGGCTGGGAGCATCGGACGAGATTGTCTACTCCTTGGCACCCAAGTCGGTGACCACCCCCATTGCCATGGAAGTCACGTGTACATTGGGAGGCATCCCCTCGCTGACAGCGGCGGTGGTGGTGTGCGTGGGGCTGCTGGGAGGCATCCTGGGCTTCAAGACCATGCAGCTGACGCATATTGGCAGCCCCATGGCGCAGGGACTCTCGATGGGTACGGCCGCTCATGCCGTGGGCACCTCGACGGCGATGGACGTGAGCCGCAAGTATGGTGCCTTTGCCAGCCTGGGCCTGACGCTCAACGGCATCTTGACCGCCCTGCTCACACCTACCATCCTGCGGCTTTTAGGAATGCTCTGACAAAAACAGAGCGAGATATTTCAATCTCTGTCCGGAATTGCCTATATTTGCAAGCAAACACTCTATAACAGATATTTAGGAAGGAGAAACCTATGAAACTGATTACCTCCATTGCCGGCTTGCTGTGCCTCGCACTGGCACCCGCAGCCCTGGCGCAAGAGACCGACGACAGAGACCCCGATTGCTGCACCAGCATTATGGTATCGCGCGGAGCAAGTACCGACGGCTCGGTCATCACGAGCCATACGTGCGACAGCTGGTATCGCACCTGGGTGAACCTCACCCAGGGGACCACCTACGAACGCGACACCGTGACCGCCATCTACGACGGACGTCTGCACACCGAATGGGTGAACGACCAGACGGGGCTGAAGGTGAAAGGCGAGATTCCACAAGCCCGACAGACCTACTCCTACCTGGACACGGCCTACCCCTGCATCAACGAGAAGCAGCTGGGCATGGGCGAAACCACCATCAGCGGACGCAAGGAGCTGCGCAACAAGCAAGGCATGTTCTACATCGAAGAGCTGCAACGCATCGCCCTGCAGCGCTGCACCACGGCACGCGATGCCATCCGGCTGATGGGCGAACTGATTGAGAAATACGGCTATGCCGACAGCGGCGAGTGCCTCACCATTGCCGACCCCAAGGAGGTATGGCACTTCGAGGTGTTCGGCGAAGGGCCGGACAAGATAGGTGGCGTATGGGCGGCCGTGCGCATCCCCGACGGCGAGGTGGGCGTATCGGCCAACATCTCGCGCATCTCGACACTCAACCTCAAGGACAAGGAGCACTACATGGCCTCCAAGAACGTGTTCGACGTGGCCAAGCGCTTGGGCTACTGGGACGGCAAGGAGCCGTTCAAATTCTGGAAAGCCTACAGCGGCAAGAACTACCAGGGCGTGTACAAGGCTTACAGTGTGCGCGAGCTGTTTATCCTCAATACCCTGGCCCCCTCGCTGAAGCTGGACGACACCCTGGAGGAGTTGCCCTTCAGCGTGAAGCCCGAACGCCCCGTATCGGCCACCGACGTGATGGCCCTGCTGCGCCAGACCTACGAGGGGACCGACCTTGACATGACGCGCCAGCTGAAGGTGGCCGTGAAGCAGAAGGACGGACAGACGGACACCATTGTCAGCCCCAAAGCCAATCCGTGGATGCGCCCCGACGAGATAGAGATGCTCAACGGCATCCGTCCGGGTGTGGTCAACCGGGTTCGCCTCGTTGCCGTGCCCCAGTGCGCCTACTCCACCGTCATCCAACTGCGCAGCTGGCTGCCCGATGCCATCGGCGGTGTGGTGTGGTTCGCGATGGACAATCCGGGACAAAGCCCTCGTGTGCCCCTGTTCTGTGGCATCACCGACCTGCCTGCCATCTATAAGGTATGTGGAAACCACCGCCACCGCGACGACGCTGCCCTGTGGCACTACCGCGAGGCCAACAAGCTGGCCGCCATCAAGTGGGGTAGCCGTCGTACCTCCATCGAAGAGGGCTACCGCCACTTCGAGCAGAAGGGACAACTGGAGTTGCCTTTTGTAGAAGCCCGCTATCAGGCCCTGCTGCAGAGTGAGGGTGAAGCAGCTGCTCGGAAGTTCCTGACAGCCTATTCAGCCGACTTCATAGGAGCCACTCTGCTCTATTGGGACGAACTGGCCAACCGCTACTGGGACGAATCCAGATTCGGATTATAACGTCTAACTTGTCAACTTGTAAACCAAATAGATACATCCATGAGAACCAGAAACATGACCATGGCCCTGCTGCTGTGTGCCACCTCCGTCGTGGCGCAAGAGGGCTACCAATTTACCACCGTTGCCTCCTGCGAGGCCACTCCCGTAAAAAACCAGGCATCCACCGGCACTTGCTGGTGCTTTGCCACCACCTCGTACATGGAGTCGGAACTGCTCCGTATGAAGAAAGGTGAATATGACTTGTCGGAAATGTTCATTGTCCGCCAGAAGTACCTCAACCAGCTGGACGACAACTACCTGCGTCGTGGTCGCGGCAATGTGGGACAGGGCAGTCTGTCACACACCTGGATGAATGCGTTCCGCCAGGTGGGCATCGTGCCCGAAGAGGTGTACAACGGCATCAACTACAACTCCGACCGCCACAACCACACCGAACTGAACAGCTACATCCGTGCCCTGGGCGAAACGGCGGTGAAGCTGAAAAAGCGCAGTCCTGAATATAAAAAGCTGGTAAACAGCCTGCTCGACATCTACCTGGGCCCCGTGCCCGAGAGCTTCACCTACAAGGGCAAGAGCTACACCCCGCAGAGCTTTGCCGCAAGCCTGGGCCTGAAGCTGGAGGACTATGTGGAGCTGACCAGCTTCACCCACAAGCCCTACTACCAGCTGTTTGAGCCGGAAGTGCCGGACAACTGGGAGCACCAGCAGATGTACAACCTGCCTCTCGACGAGCTGATGGAGGTGATGGACTATGCTTTGACCCACGGCCACACGGTATGCTGGGACGGCGACGTGAGCGAAAAGGGCTTCTCCTTCACGCATGGCGTGGCCATCAACCCGCAGCTGAAGAAGGCCGAAGACCTTTCGGGCAGCGACCGCGCCCGCTTCGAGAAGCTCGATGCCAAGGGCAAGCAGGATATGCTGGTTGACGGCGACCCTTACAGTTTCCAGAAACCCTGCCCCGAGGTGGAGGTGACCCCTGAAGTCCGCCAGGCCGGCTACGAGGCCTTCATCACGACCGACGACCACCTGATGCACCTCACCGGCATCGCCAAAGACCAGAACGGCACCCGCTACTACATCACCAAGAACTCGTGGGGCACAGAGCGCAACGCCTTCGGCGGCTACCTCAACATGTCCACCAGCGTTGTACGCGCCAAGACCATCTACATCATGGTGCACAAGGATGCCATTCCCGCCGGCATCAAGAGCAAGTTGGGCATCCGATAAGCCATACGCGATATCCCATCCCTATAATTTGAGGGTGTGTCAGCTACTTGACGACTGACACACCCTCGTTGTTTATCGCACCCCCTGTCAGGGCTTCAGCAAGCCTTCCACCACGGGACGGACCAGGGACTCCATGATCAGGTAGCCCTCCACCGTGGGATGTACCCCGTCGTTGGCATAGGGCAGCGAGCCGTCAGCCGGATTGACCATAGCGGCATAGTAGTCCACATAGGGTATGGCGTGAGCCTCCGCATAGGCTTTCAGCCGCTCATTGAGCGAGCGGATTTTCTCGACGGGTGCAGCGACACCCGGGCGCCACTTGAAACCGGCAGCCGGCAGGACGGAGGTGAGGACAACACGGATGCGATGGGCCTGCGCCAACTCTACCATGGAGCAGATGTGACCGAAGGTCATCTCCTCGTGATATTCACCGGCATTCTCAGCAATGTCGTTGGTACCGGCATTGAGCACCAGCACCTGAGGTTGTAGCTTCAAGACATCTTCGCGAAAACGAAGCAGGAATTGCGAAGAGGTCTGACCGCTGATGCCCCGGCCTGTATAGCCGTTGTCTGTAAAGAACGAAGGGTGTTTGGTCACCCAATGCTGGGTGATGGAGTTGCCCAGAAAGACGACACGGGCCCCACCCTGAGCCGCACGCAGCGAGTCGTTTTGGGTGGCATAACGAGAGATGTTGGCCCACTGATAGGCCTGCACCTGCTGTGCCCGGACCACGCAGGCCAGGCACAGACAGCAGAAGATAAAAGCAATTCTTTTCATCGGCATTTCATTCTAAAGATTATAAGGATTTCTTAGCATACATGGCTTCCCACCACGAGTCGTCGTCCTGCAGCCACTTGGCAAACCAGGCGAAGATGGTGGCCTGCCAGCGGATGCGCTTGTCGTAGTCGATGATGTGGTGATCCTGATCCTTCACCAAGACCATGGCCGTCTCGCGGCCCAGGAGTTTGAGGGCAGTGTACATCTGGATGCTCTCGCCCACCGGCACGTTGTGGTCGGCATCGCCATGCACGAAGAGCAGCGGCGTATGAATCTTGTCGGCACGGAACAGCGGACTCTGGTCCACATAGAGCTCCTTGTTCTGCCAAGGATAGCTGTTGGCCATGGAGATTTCGCTGTAGGAGTAGCCCCAGTAGCCCTCGCCCCAGTAGCTGGTGTGGTCGCTGATGCCGGCGTGGGAGATGGCCGCGGCAAAAAGGTCGGTCAGTGTCTGCAGGTACTGGGTCATGAAGCCTCCGTAGGAGGCACCGATGCAGCCTATCTTCTCTGCATTCACGTAGGGATGCTCCTCCACAAAGCGGCGGGTGCCTTCGATGATGTCTTCCGCCACCCGGCGGCCGGCCGTATTGACGTGGCGGGCAGAGAATTCCTGACCGAAACCGGTTGCCCCGCTGGGTTCCACCACATAGACCACATAGCCCAAAGCGGCGTAGGCATGATGGGGGTAGCGACTCTCAAACGTGCGCGACGTGGGGGAGCAGCCGCCGTAGTAGTTCACAATCAGGGGGTACTTCTTCTGGGGGTCGAAGTGGGGCGGGAGGTAGTAACGGCCACAGATGGTGTCGCCCTGTGAGTTGACGAAGTCCCAGGCACCAGTCTCACCGAGTTCGATGTCGGACATCTGTTCGGCAAAAAGGTCACGCACGGGTTTCGACTTCAAGGTCTTGGTGCTGACGGTGTAGAGCCGCTCGGCATTGGCCACGCTCTCGCCGTAGTAGGCCAGCAGAGGGGCCTGGGCAGAGAGGGAGAAATCCTTCACCTGCTCTTCGGCCAGCGGAAGCTTTTCGATGCGATAGCTCTTGCTGTCCATGCGGAAGAGGCTGACGCAGTCGCGGTCTTCGGCCGTGAAGTAAATCTGATTGTCGGCCCGGTTCCATACGAAAGACTCCACATTGGGATTGAAGTCGCGGGTGAGCGGCGTGATGGTCTTCCCCGGCAGTTCCATCATGTAGAGCTGGGTGTCTACCTCGCTGGGAATCTGTCCTTCGCGCACGTTCTTGCCGATGCCTCCCAGACACTCGGGCGATCCGGAGAGGAGCACCCGACAGCCATCGGGCGAGAAGCAGGCACTGCCCAGGAAACCGTCGTTCTCCACCAGCAGTTCGGCCTCCAGGGTCTGCAAGTCCAGCCGGTAGAGCGAAGAGAGCTTGGTGGGACGAGCCGTGAGGCGGCTTGTCTGTACAGACATCAGCACATAGCGCCCGTCGGCCGAGATGTCGTGTGCCCAGGTGTTGTGATAGCCGAAGGTGAGCGGTTGCGTGATGCCGGTGCTCAGGTCATACTTGGCCAGGTAGCTCCGGCGGCGCCATCCGGGCTGCCGGTCATCGGGATGAATCACTTCATAGACATCTTCCCGTTCGCGGGGGCCCTCTTCGCTGAGGCTCAGCAGCAGGTAATCTTCGGGGGGAGCCAGCTCAATCCGTCCCTTCGGCAAGGCATCGGCCAGCAGGGTTTCCGCACCTGTGGCAGGGTCCACAGCCACCAGCTGGCGGTTCTCCACGCCCTGGCGGGTATAGTAGTAGGCCGTCGTGCGCGGCATCCACTGCAGGCGTTCAGGCCTTTCGGCCACTACACGGCCGGTGGCTACCTCCGTGATGAGGGTCAGCTGCTCCGATTTGCCACCCTTCTGCCGGGTGACATAGCCGGTCATGAGATATTTTCCGTCGGGAGAGAGGGAGGTGGAGGAGAACCGCACGCCGTGTAGCACGTCCAGCAGGGTGAACATCCGCCGTCCACTCTCATTCAGCCACAAGGCATCAGCCTTATCACACACCACGCTGACAGCAGGCGAGCTCTCTTTACCCGGCTCGGAGAGGTACTTCAGCACTACCTCGTGCGAGGCAGGCTCCAACTTCAGCTGATGAGTTTTGCCTTTCTGCTTTTCACCATCCACATAGAGTTGATAGTGCTCCAAGCCCTCCACCTTGAGTCGGGCTTCGGTGTAAACACGATTTTCCAACACAAAGCGGGCCAGGTGGAGAGCCGTAGCCTCGCCGCCTCCGGGCAAGGTCTGGACACTCCGACCCTGCTTGTCCAGCGAGACGAAGGAGATAGGAGCCTCCAGCCAACGCTCGGGCTGGAACTTCTTGGAATGGACATCCACGCTATCCACCCGGAAGGGCTGCTGCATGGGGAAAGGTCCGGCATAGCGGAAATGATTGACAGGCCATTCGTCGGCACTGGCCGACATAGCACAACTGATGGCAAGGGCCAAAAACAGATTCTTTTTCATAATGGAGGAATTTACGTAAAATCAAGGGTGAGCTGGGCATTTCCCAGCAATTGAAAGCTTTGTCGATGATAGGGTGTCGGACCGTGGAGGGCAATGGCCGAGCGGTGTTCGCGGGTAGGATAGCCTTTGTTCTGGCGCCAGCCGTAGGCAGGATACTGACGGTCGAGTTCATTCATATAGTCGTCGCGGTAGGTCTTGGCCAGGATAGAGGCCGCGGCAATGGAGAGGTACTTGCCGTCGCCCTTCACCACTGTGGTATGCGGGATGTCGGGATAGGGGCGGAAGCGGTTGCCGTCAATCAGCAGGTGCTCAGGGCGCACCTGCAGCTGGTCGATGGCGCGGTGCATGGCCAGAAACGAGGCTTGCAGGATATTGATGCGGTCTATCTCCTCGGGCGTCACCACACCCACCGCCCAGGCCAACGCATCGCGTTGCACCACCTCGCGCAGGGCATAGCGGCGACTCTCGCTGAGCTGCTTGGAGTCGTTCAGCTCGGCGTTGCAATAGTCGGAAGGCAGCACCACAGCAGCGGCATAGACTGCCCCGGCCAGGCACCCCCGACCGGCCTCATCGCAACCGGCCTCAACGACAGCGGGGGGCAGACAGGCGAGCAGCAGACGCTCAGTCGCAGTTCAAAGGTTGGGGGCTGCCGCGCAATGGTGAGGGGG
>CAMGAL010000029.1 GCA_946007445.1 uncultured Mediterranea sp. | reverse complement strand
GGCCTCCTCATTCTTGACAAACGCCGAAAGAGCAAAATTTGCAAATCGTTGTGATTCAATGGGTTGAAAAATTGGGATGATGACCAATTTCGCGTATATTGACAAAACAAAGGATTTACCAAGTCAGGATTTTTCGCTATTATTTAGAGGAAAGAGAAAGATGGTTTTGGGGTGAAGATGAGGTCTGGATAGGGAGGTATTTCAGCAGATAGAAACAGCTCTATTTTTATGACAAGAATCTGTAGGCGGAGGCAATGGGACGGGCTGAAGGCCCAGCAAGCCTTCAGCCCGCTACATCCTACCATCCCACGCTAAAATGTATGTCAAAGGGATGATTCCTACTTTTTGCCATCTATCTCGCGGAGCAATTCATCCACAGCCGTCTTCAGCTGGGTGTCCTCGCCACGCACGATGGTCTCGGGGGCATTGAGCACCAGCTCATCGGGGTCGAGCTGCGAGTTCTCCAGGTAGACACCATTGTCCTGACGATAGCCTACTACGGGAATACCGAATACGAGGCTGCGGTCTTGCAGTGTCTCCCAAGAGACGGTGGTCATGGTGCCGGGCACGGGCGCACCCACCAGACGGCCGATGCCGCGATGGCGGTACACCCAGGGGGTGCCGTGGGCGTTGGAGTAGTTGGCCTCACACTGCAACATGATGCTGGGCTTGTTCCAGCGGCGGCTGGGCATGTCGCACGCCTCGCGGCCACGCACCACCTGCGTGAGATACTTCTCGCCACTGAAGAGCACCTCAATGTCTTCGTGCAGACGACCACCTCCGTTGAAACGGGTGTCGATGACGATGCCGTCGCAATGGTTGTACTTGCCCAGAATGTCGCTATAGACGGTGCGGAAGCTGCCGTCGTTCATGCCCTGGATATGCACATAGCCCAAGCGGCCCTTCGACCAGCGCTGCACATCGGCGGCACGCTGCTTCACCCAGCGGCGATAGAGCAAGTTGCTGAAGGCCGAGGAGCTGATGGGCAACACCACCTCCTGCCAGCGCTTGCCGCTCTGCGGGTCGTAGAGCGACACCAGCGTCTTCTGCCCTGCCTTGCCGGCCAGCAACGGATAGACATCGGCATCGGGTGTGATGGCCTCTCCGTCAATCTGCTCGACGATGCAGCCCACCTTCACCTGGCTGTCGGCCTTGTCCATGGGGCCCTTCTCCACCACCTCGGCAATGCGCATACCCTTGCCTTGGTAGTTCCAGTCATAGAGCAGTCCGAGGCTGGCCGTGGGCTGGCTCACGCCGTTGTGGGTATAACGGCCTCCCGTGTGCGATACATTCAGCTCACCCAGCCACTCGCTGAGCAGCTCGGCAAAGTCGTAGTTGTTGTCGATATGAGGCAGGAAGCGGCGGTAAGCGGCCGTCATGGCCTCCCAATCCACGCCGTGCATGTCGGTGCGGTAGAAGCGCAATTTCTCTTGGCGATAGACGCGGTCGAACATATAGTCGCGCTCGGCGGCAAGGTCCATCAGCATCTCGCCCTTGTAGGCGATGTTCTCCAGCTTGTCCGACTTGAGGTCCATCATCTTCATGGAGCGTCCGCTCAGGATGAAGAGCTTCTCGCCTTTCTCGTCCAGCTCCAGGGTGGCCCAACCGCCGATGCCCTTGTGCAGCAGTTTGGTCTCGTGCTTGCGCAGGCTCATCTTCCAGAGGTCGGAACCTCCTTCAAACGAGGCCAGGTAGTAGAGATTCTCACCATCGGGACCGAGGATGGCACCTCCCATCCGTGAGGAGTTGGGCGTGAGGCGCACTAGGCGGTCTTCGATACCTTCCGTCTCCACCACGATGGGCTTGGCCGGTTCTTTCTTCTCCTTGTCAGCCACTTTGTCTTTCTTCTCGTCGGGCTTTCCCTTCTTCTCTTTCTTCTCCAGCTCCTTGCGTAGTTCGTACTCCTCCTTGCTCAGGCAGTAGCGGTCGTAGGCATCCTGATTGAGGAACACCAGCATGGCATCTTCCTGCGAGCCCCACGAGGCGTGGGCCCTCATGCCGTAACGTTCGGTGGTGAAGAGGATGGCATTGCCCTCCATGACGAAGCGGGGCGAACCGTCGGTATAGCCGCTGCCCGTGAGGTTGAGGATAGGCTGGCCTCCCTCGGCGCTGACCAGGCCGATGTCGTTGTAGGGATAGTGTCCGTTGCCTACAAACTCCAGGGCAAACCAGCGTCCGTCGGGACTCCAGCAGTAGTCGAAGCCACCATCCGTAGTAGGCCAGGTAGAGCCGTCGGTCACTTGGCGCACCCGCTTGCTGTCGAGCGTCACCACCTTCAGCATCCGGCGGTCTTCAATGAAGGCCAGCTCCTTGCCGTCAGGGCTGAACTGCGGGAAGCCGCGCTCCACCTTCTCCGAGGGAAGCAGCACCTCCTCGTTCACCAACGTGCAGTGCGCAAAGTCGGGCTCCTCTTGTCGGGCTATCTTGGCCAGGAAAATCTGTGTGCGGCCGTCGCGTTCGCTGGTGTAGGCCAGGGTGCGGCCGTCGGGGCTCCAAGCCACACTGCGCTCGGCAGCTGCGGTATGAGTAATCTGCTTGGTCGTGGGGTAGCCGGCAGCCGTCACGAACACCTCGCCACGCACCACAAAAGCCACCTGCTTGCCGTCGGGCGAGGGCACGGCGGCCGTAGCCTTGCCACTGAGGTCGATGCGCTCGGTCTGCGGCATGTCGTCGCGGGTCAGGCTGATGGCCACCTTAGCGGCTTTGCCTGCGGCCGGCTGGGTATAGATTTCTCCATTGTACGTATAGCAGAGGAGGCCGTTGGCCGCCACGGAGAGGAAGCGCACGGGGTCCGCCTTGACGTGCGTCACCGCCCGGGTGGCCGCCTGCGGCTGCGGCGGGTCGAGCTCATTGACGTTCTTGGAGCCTCCGTCGCGCTCGCTCAGGAAGTAGAGTTGCTTGCCGTCGGGGCTGAGGGCCGGGTTGCGGTCCTCACCCGGGCGGTTGGGCAGATTCGTATGGCGACCCGTTGCGGTGTCGTACACCCAGAGGTCGCGGGTGATGGAGGAGGTGTGGTGCTTGCGCCACTCATCCTCGCCGCCCTTGCGGTCCTGGTAGTAGAGCTTCGTCCCCTTGGCATCGAAGCAGATGGCTTCGGCCGGCGTGGCCAGTACCTGCCGGGTGCGTCCGCCTGCGGTGGGCACGGTGTAGAGCTCGGTCATGCGGGCCGAAGGGAAGAGGGCGCTTTCGGCCGGGTCTTGGATGGAGGCCGAGAAGTAGATGTCGCGTCCGTCGGGCGAGAAGGCCCAAGGCTGCTCACTCACGGAGTTGGTCGTCAGCCGGCGGGCCGCTCCTCCTTGAGCGGACATGACGAAGATGTCCAGATTGCCATGGCGGTCGCTGGCAAAGGCTATTTGCTTGCCGTCGGGACTCCACACGGGCATACATTCATAGGAAGGGGTCGTGGTGAGCTGGCGTGCTTCGCCCCCTTGGGCGGCCACCTTGTAGATGTCGCCTTTGTAGCAGAAGGCAATCTCACTTCCGTCGGGAGAGATGCGCACGTCGCGCAGCCAGAGGGGCGTGATGGCTTGGGCGGCCAGTGCGGCCAGTCCGAAGCCCAGAGTACAGATGAGTTTTTTCATGTTATTTGTTTTTTCGTTATGGATGAAATAGGGGTTATTCCTTCAAATGTTGCATCACGTTGGCCGGTGCCCGGCCGGCCAGCAGTTCGCGCTTCATGAAGTCCATATAGGGCGCCACATGGTCGAAGTAGCGGTAGTAGCCTTCGCAGAGGTAGTTGAGTCCCGGCTCGCCCGTGGCCGTGTGGGCAAAGCGGTTCTTGGGGCACTCGCCGTGACAGGCCATCAGATAGCGGCACTCGCGGCACTGCGTGGGCAGGGTGTCGCGCTTGGCGGCTCCGAAGCGCTGCTGACGGGGGCTATACATCATCTCGGTGATGGTCTGCGACTGGATGTTGCCCAGGCGATACTCCGGAAAGACGAAGTGGTCGCACGAGTAGACATCACCGTTATACTCGATGACTCCCGCTTGTCCACACGTCTCGGCCAGGGTACACACGCCGGGCTGCTCGCCCACCCATCCGGCCAAGGTCGCATCGAAGAGCTGGATGAAGTAGCTGCCCACGTCGCGCTTCACCCACTCATCGAAGAGGGCGCAGAGGAAGTCGCCCCACTGACGGGGAGTGACGCTGTAGGGAGCCAGGGGAATGTCGCCGGCATCGGCAGGCGCAGCCAGATGGCGCCCGTCGGCATGGGGCAGCAGCCGCTCTACGATGGGCGAGAACTGGATGTAGTGGCAACCCATGCTGCGGAAGAAGTCGTAGAACTCCAGCGGATGGTCCGCATTGAGGTTGTTGACCACAGCCAGCGCGTTCCACTCCACCCCGTGCCGTTGCAGTAGCTCGATGCCCTTCATCACCTTGTACCACGAGGGCCCTCCCTGCCGGTTGCGCCGATAGGCATCGTGAAACTCCCGAGGGCCGTCGATAGAGACCCCGATGAGCCAACCGTTGTCGCGGAAGAAGCGACACCACTCGTCGGTCAGCAAGGTGCCGTTCGTCTGCAGGCAGTTGTCGATGGTACGGCCACCGGCATAGCGGCGCTGCAGCTCCATGACCTTGCGGTAGAAGGAGAGAGGGCGCATGAGCGTTTCGCCACCGTGCCAGGTGAAGAGCACCTGCGGCATGGTCTGCGACTCGATGTATTGGCGGATGAAGCGTTCCAACAGGGCATCACTCATCACAAACCCCTTTCCACCACCATCCGGGTGGTAGAGGTGGGCCTTCTCCAGATAGTAGCAGTAGCTGCAGGCCAGGTTGCACACCGACCCTACAGGCTTGGCCATCAGGTAGAGAGGCCGGGCAAAAGGGGCATAGAGAATTTTTTGCTGATTCATGCGACAAAGTTAGGGATTTGTGATGGCATTTGCTTACCTTTGCCCATAAAAATACAACTTATATCCGAAATGAACCGTATGAATGTCGAAAAGCAACGCATCGTGTTTGTAGACTACATCCGTGTAGTGGCCTGTTTCCTGGTGATGCTGGTACATGCCAGCGAGAGTTTCTATGCTGCCGACTCCTCCGGCCTGGCCGGCAATGTGTCGATGTTGGCCAACGAAGCCAACCGTTTCTGGGTAGCCCTCTACGATGGCGCTTTGGGACGCATCAGCGTGCCGCTCTTTATGGTAGTCAGCGCCTTCCTGCTCGTCCCGCTCCGGCCGGGCACCTCGATGAAGGCCTTCTATCGCCGCCGCTTCCAGCGCATCCTGCCGCCGATGCTCTGCTTCATGCTGCTCTACACCTTCCTGCCCCTGCTGTGGGGACAGATGTCGTGGGAGCAGTCGTTGAACGACTTGAAGATGCTGCCCTTCACCTTCCCCTCCATGGCCGGTCACCTGTGGTTCATGTATCCGCTCATCTCGCTCTACCTCATCATCCCCGTGGTGTCGCCCTGGTTGGAGCGGGCCTCAGCCTCCGACGAGCGTCTTTTCCTCGGCTTCTTCCTGCTCTCCACCCTCGCGCCCTGGCTCACGCGCTTTGTCAGTGCCGACCTGTGGGGCTGCTGCTTCTGGAATCCCTACTTCGGTATGCTCTACTACTGCTCGGGCTACCTGGGCTATCTGGTGCTGGCCCACTACATCCGTTGCCACCTCACCTGGAGCCGCAGCCGCCGTCTGCGCATCGGCGCCCTCTGCTTCGTAGTCGGTGCCGTCTTCAGCGGCTGGTCGTTCTGGCACGCCGGTGTGCCCGGCCGGGTCATCGAGACCCCCATGCTGGAGTGGTCGTGGGAGTTCTGCACGCCCAATGTCCTGCTATGCACCTTCGGTGCTTTCCTGCTCTTCAGCTGCATCACGCAGCGCCAGGCACCCCGTTGGATAACCGAGCTCTCCAAGCTCTCCTTCGGCATGTACCTCATGCACCTTCTCTTCCTGAGCAACCTGTCCGCCCTCTTCGTAGCCGGCGATGTCGCCCATCCCCTGCTGCCCGTCTGGCTGGCCATCCCCTGCATCGCCCTCCTCTCCTTCCTCTGCTGTGCCCTCACCACCAAGCTCTTGTCGCTGCTGCCCGGGAGCAAGTGGTTCATCGGGTAGGTCGATGCGCAGCGAAGCGGTGCAGCCTTGCTAACATTCGTGCCGTAAAGCCCCTCATACGAATTTTATTTTCTACCCTCACACCCTCACACTTCTTGTAATCTATTGTATATCTACGTTTTAAGTGTGAGGGTAGGTGTGAGGGTGTGAGGGTAGTGAGGGTAAAAACGGGTACATCGCGCCACTTTTCCCATAAAAAACGTCCGAAAAATCGTCCTTTTTCACCCGTTTTTGAGGCGTTTTCCATAAAAACGCCCCATTTTTCGCCCGAAAACAGCCCTTTTCCCGATGATTTGAGCGAAAAAGAGGGCCATGCCTACCCTACCTATTGACGCTTCATCCGACATGTCGTATGGATGGGTGTCATCACTCCCAAATTAGACCCACAGGCACCTTGCGGAGTCAGCCCATATGAGTTTCACTATAGTTTCATACGTTGAAACTACCAGTTTCAATTACTTGAACTCGTAGTTTCATATAATTAAACTCCTAGTTTCAATTAGCTGAAACTAAGCGTGAAACTACTTTTAGTGACTTTGGCACATATTGCCTACTGGATGTCGCATCAGTTTCATTGCTTGGTTACCTCCCTTCATTGCCGGTGCAAATATAGCCAGTAACTGCAGACATCGCTCCACACCGGTGCCTGTTGCACCAAGTTGCACCCAGTTGCACTATACCCCCGCATGAGAGCTTCTCCGCACCTGCGCCGTACCTGCGCCGCACCAACTCCGCTGTTTCCCCACTGTTTCTTCGCTGTTCTTCGCTCAAACTGCGCTCCTATAGAAGCGGTGATTGAGCGAAGGATGAGCGAAGGAGAAGCGAAGCAGATAGGGAGCTGGTACGGAGCAGGTATGGTATAGGGGTGCCAAATGTGGCCTGCACACGGGGTGATGGTGCAACTCGGTGCGACAGAGCGCAACTGGCACGAGAAGTCTCTATGACATCCCTTTCGCCCCTATCTTTGTCGCTGTAAAAGGGGGAGACGTCTCCCGGCTGAGACTGGCAAGAGTGTCGGCTCTCACTTCAGTGCCATACCCCAAACAGTTGCGTTCGAACCCAGTATGGGAAGAAAAGAGGTTCGTCCAACATTTCCTGACTTCATCACTTTTGTGCGCCATTAGATCATAGCAACATAGTGCATAATTTCAAAAATTGTATTACTTTTGTACGCTAAAATTGAATTTTATGAAATCAATCATCATCCAAATCATCATCCTCAGCTGTGCTTTGCTCCTTACGGCTTGCTACAGTAAGGAACCCTTGGCTGATACTGACATCGAAACGGTGCAGTCGCCCTTGGTCGGCATTACGCAAGAGGGCTGCTTCACCCCGGATGAACTCTGTGAAGCCATGGCCAACTCCAAGTTATTCAATCAGTTTGAAAAAAAAGGAAGTGAGACGTCAGATGTCTCTCCGGTGATAAAGACCATCTTCCAGATGTTGGTCAATCCCCGTTTGCCAAAAATGGATTCCCTCTTTGCAGCTGCAGGACACCATGCCTCTGCCGGCAGTCAACGCCTCTGGCAGGTGGAGAGTTATGCCTTCAGCTACAAGAGCACTTCAGCGCAAGGAAAGGAAATCACCCTGTCGGGACGGGTCACCTTCCCCAACAGCCGAGATGGTAGTGGGCATACCGTCCAGACGCTCAGTCTCTGCAACCATACATGGAATACATTTCCCGACGTCACGCCCTCCATGGCGCTATCCATGTATCCTCTGCGCATCTTCCACAATTCGGCTGTCATCGAGCCGGATTATGAGGGCTATGGGGTGAACGATGATGGTCATTCTCATCCAGGATTCTCATTCCAGCTCTTCTCTGTCCAGTTGAAGGATTGCCTGCTGGCTGCGCGTCAGGTGATGGAGCAGCGGGGAGTGACATTGGCCGCTGATGGCTGCTCTACGGGGTGGGGAACCTCACAGGGGGCTGCTGCCACGATAGCCTTCAGCCGTTATTACGACCAAGAGGCTTCCGAGGCCGAGCGCCGTCTCATCCGGCTCCACTCCTCCTATGCCAGCGAGGGGCCCATTCATCCTGTTGAGGCTTTCGACTACGTATCCAGACACCCTGACTATAATGCGACCCTGATACACGTCATGTCAGCCTATCTGAGCCACCTGACTAATGAGCAACTGGGAGGCTATGCCTTTGAGGAGTTCTTTCCCGATGAATGGCGCACCCGTATGCTGACCATCGATGGCATGACCAAGAGTTACTACCAGTTCTGGTTGGCTAACAGATTCTCTTATTGTTATGATGTACCTTCAAGAAGCGATCACAAGCATTTCTACTACAATTTTGTGCCGGAGATGACTACATCCGATGGTGCATGGGACTATACGAACCCCAAGACAAAAGCCTTCGTCGAAGCGATGCGCCAACAGAGCGACTGGGGAGAGTGGGTTCCTGTAACCCCAATCTATATGGCTCATCAGCGGCAGGATGACCTTATCCCCTACGATCAGGCTTATCATCTGTATTGGCAGTGGGCCCAAAAAGGAGGCTGTGTATTTTGGCAGGATTCGCCCACGATCACCATCGACGTCACCACCCTTCATCCTAACCTTTACAATCATCAGGTGGCCTCCTTCTTTGACATACTTCGGGTAGCTTTCAGCGAATGGCCCTCAGAGGTCTTCAGCTGCATGCAATAGCTTATTTCCGTTCTCAAACCGAATAATAACAACTTAAACATTTAATAATGAAACGTTTCTTTTATTCTCTTCTGGCTCTCCTCGTGCTCATGCCTTGTGAGGCCACCGACCATGTAAGGACCTCCTCGGGTATCAGTTTTCAGACCGGGCAGGGGGTGATGCAACGTATGAGGGTGGTCAGCATATCCAGGCAGAGGCTCCCATTGACCGCTTGCCGCTCTATGTACTTGCCGGCTCAATCGTCCCCATGGGTCCCGTAGTGGAGTATGCTGCCGAGAGTGTAGGCAAGGAGATAGAGATTCACATCAACCCGGGCAATAATAGAAAGGGAATAATTAGGACGTCACCTATTTAATAAGTAACTTTGCCAAATGAAAAGAAACTATATAATATGAGAACCTTCAGACTGCTTATCTTATCCTGCTGTCTTTTGGCAGCCTGTTACGACAGCGAGGAATCCGTGATCCCCTCTCCCGCTGACAGGAGCTGCTACCTGGCCACCACGGACAGCATGACGATTACACCCTGGACGATGGCCGATGCCCTCAGCGAAAGCGACTACTGGTGGATGGCCTATCAGATGGTGCCACAGGTGAAGCCGATCGTGAAGGAGGGATTGCGCCTGCTCTACATCAACCGTCTGCCGGAGATGAACCGCCTCTTTGAGGAGGAGAAAGCCGAATGCCCCTGCGAGGAGGATACGCCCTGGCAGGTGGAGAGCTACGTCTATCGCTACCTGAGCCGCTCGGCCAGAGGGGAGGAGATCATCCTCTCGGGACGGGTCAGCTTCCCGCGACTGGCTTGCAACAGGCAACCCCACACCGTAGAGTCGCTCTCCATTCACCATCACCACATGGTACCTGCCGACTTCGGTGCCCCCTCCCACAGCCTCACCCCGATGATGATGCGCACCTTCTTCAACTCAGCCGTCATCGAGCCCGACTACGAGGGCTACGGGGCCTCAGCGGGCCGTACCCATTGCGGCGCATCGTTTGATGTATTAGCACGCCAGACCATGGATGGCGTGATGGCAGCCCTGGAGGTGATGCGGCAGCACGGAGTGACGCTGGCTGATGAGGGCTACTCCACAGCCTGGGGCGTATCGCTCGGTGCTCCACCCTTGCTGGCCTTTGCCAAGTACTACGACCAGCAGGCCACCGCACAGCAACGCCAAGCTATCCGGCTGAGGTCCTGCTACGCTGCCGGCGGTCCGTTTCTCATTCATCGCATGGCGGAATACATCGATGAGCACCTGGACTATATGCCACAGCTGGTTCAGCAAATGCTGAAGTTCCTCAACGCCCTGCCTGCGAGCGAAATGGGTGGATATGCCCACTACCAGTTTTGCCCCGAATGGATGATGACCACCATGGTGGAGTATGAGGGACAGCAATATACCGCCTATCAGTTCATACAATATGTCGGTAGCGATATGCTTCTCTTCGAGAACCCTACAGAAAGCCCATTCTCCACTTTGACTGGCATCTTTGCCTCCGACATGACCTCCACTGACGGTCATCTGAATATGGACAACCCCAAGGTACAGGTGGTGATGCGGCTCTTCAAGCAGCTCAGCAACTGGAACAACTGGACCGCACTGACACCAATCTACATGGCCCATGCAGAAGAGGACAACCAGATGCCTTACTGCCAAGCCCTGGAACTCTACAACCTGCTTGCAGCACGCAGCAGCGAAGTACACTTCCACACGGACAAGATAGCCTGGCTCATCCAGCAGATGGACATGGGACACATCCTCTACTCCATCCAGAAGATGCTCCAGATGAGCACCACACTGCTCCCCGAAGAGATGTATGACGAAGAGTGACCCAGAAGCCTTATACATTATTAAATATAGTAACGCAAAAGAATAGCTCAATAAAAATGACACTTAGACGCTTAGCCACAAGCTACCTCATCATCCTGCTTCTCCCCCTGCTGGCAGCCTGCAACATGAAGGAGGAGATGGAGGACATCGACACGCCTCCCTCAGCTGACACAGAGGAGGAGGAAGCCCCCTATGTGGAGGTGACTGACAGCACCTTTATCGCACCCGATGCGTATGCTGACCACCTCTGCGAAGTGAACTACAGGCCGCAGATGCAAAAATTGTCCAATATCCAGACTGCAGTATTAAACACTGTCATCAACACCCGGATGCCCAAGTTGAAAGCCTTCTTCCAGCAAGAAAGCCAAACGGCGGGTCGTGCTGATGCGCCCTGGCATGTTGCCAGCCTGGCCTTCAATTACAAAAGCCTCTCAGCGAAGGGAGAGGAAATCATTCTTTCAGGACGAGTCACCTTCCCCAAATATGTGAATCCTGCGCTGAGCCACAAACTGACCTCCCTCTCCATCGTTTCGCATACCTATACGCCAAAAAATGATAAAAGATGCCCTTCCGACCGGGAAGACCTATTGACTCCACGCGTACTCTATAATTCAGCAGTCATCGAGCCTGACTATGAAGGTTATGGGACAACGGACGAGAGGATGTTCTGCTTTTTGTCAAACAAAGCCATGGCACAGCAGATGGCCGACTGCGTGGAGGCTGCACTCGAATTGCTGAAGCGACATCACGTAGTGCTGGCGGATGACGGCTACTCCACCTGCTGGGGGATATCTATGGGAGCACCAGGAGCTTTAGCCTTTACCCGCCATTACGAGACCAAGGCTTCCGACTCCTTCAAACGTGCGGTTCGGCTCCACTCTACATTTGCATCGTCAGGTCCGCTGTCAACCGACCAGATTCTGGAGTATTACAACCAGCATGATGATCACAGAGGCTTGCTCTTCCATTTAGAGATGGCTGGTTTGGCAGCCATCGACCCTGAGCGCCTGGAAGGCTATACTCCGAAGGACTTTATCCCAGAGTGGATGCTGACCACGCAATACGAAATAGAAGGTGCAACCTATACCTATTATGATCTCTGGATGCAGAACAAACCATTTGCATACGCCATTATTTCAGGCAACTACCAAATATTGCTATGGCAGTTAGCCGATGTCCTCGCATCAGACATGATGGACGAAGAAGGCCACCTACTGGATGCTTCACCCAAAGTACAAGTGCTGAGGAAGATACTGGCTGAGGAGAACGACTGGGACTCCTGGACACCACAGACCCCTACCTACCTGACGCACCACCCCAAAGATGGCGGTGTACCTTATGAACCGGTTCACCAGCTCTATCTGTCGTTTGCCAGCCGAGGCGGTAACGTCTTCTGGAAGGACGATACCCTACCCAATATTATGGAAGGCGACCCGATGTTAGTTCACATTTACATATCCTATTTCGAAATCATGCGTGCCATTTCCTGCGAGTTCCCCAGCGAAATGAGTACGACTTTACAATCAGTCAATTAATAACTCAAGCATCAA
>CAMGAL010000028.1 GCA_946007445.1 uncultured Mediterranea sp. | reverse complement strand
GCCCTTGAGCGTAGTGGCCACATAGTTCTTGGCCTCCACCTTCGAAGCGGCATAGCTGCCGTAGGAGTAGCTGCCGTTGTAGTAGTTGAGCTTCACGCTCTTCTGCTTCAGCACGTTGGTGATGACAAACTGGTCGGAACCGGTGTTCTCCACCGTCCAGTCGAAGCCTTCGTCACCCACCTCGGTCTTGACGTTGAAGCTGTCGTAGGTGCCTGACATATAGAAGTATTGGCCCAGCACGTTCTTGATGTTGTAGCCGGCCTCGGTAGCCTCGAGGGTGATGACAAAGTCGGCAGCGGCATCGGCGGCAATCACCCCACCCTCCACGGCAATGGGAGCGGGATACATGTAGCCATAGGTCTTGCCATCGGCCAGGCGGCCGAAGGGATAGTACTGGTTGTCGGCACCCAGGGCAGCGATGACATAGTCACCGGCACCCTTGAAAGACTTGGCGTTGGCCACCTTGGCAAACGAACCGTCGTCCTGCTTGGCAAAGAGGAGCACGTCGAGGTAGGGCACGCTGAGGGCCTTGAAGTTGATGAGCTCCCACGTAGCAGCCGAGGCATCGGTGCTGGTGTAGTCAAAACCGATATAGACGGTCTGTCCGGCATAGTCGCTCAGATTGACAGGACCTATGTTGACAAAGTCCCACGACTTGCCGGTGGCACGTACAGGCACCTCCAGCTTGGTCCAGGTAGGTTCGTTGTCCTCGCTGCTACCGCCACCGATGCTGGGCTCCACATCGCTGTAGGCATAGTTGACCTCCAGTATCTGACCAGGCTCGCAATCGGGGGAGATCATCTTCAGCAGCTTGGGTATCTGGTTTTCGGTCTTGGGGGTCAGGTAATAGGCCTGCACCATGTCGCCCCACACATACTCGTAGGCCTCGTCCGGCAAGGGCAGGGACAGGGCGTTTTTGAAAGGCTGCAGGTATTCGGGTTCGCCCACCAGCTGGTTGTAGGTGACGCGCACGCTGGACTTGTCGTCGGCCGTGGGATAGGTGGCTGCCAGGAAGGCAGGCAGGTAGGTGGAGGCCGGCAGCTCGTCGGTGAAGTAGAGGTTGCTCTTCAGCTTGGAGAGCGCACTGGACTGACCGGCCGCTTCGGCCAGCGCCTTGTTGGTCGAATTGGAAGCGATGGTGCTGTAGTCGGCAGCCTGCAGGGTGATGTCGAGCGACTTGATGTCGGTCACCGTGGGCTTTTCGAAACCTTCGAGCTTGTCCTCGTTCCAATCGTCGCCACAGCCCACCATCATCAGCGAAGCCGCAGCCAGATAGAATAAGTTATTGAGTTTCATAAAGTATTTCTTTTTTTAGTTATAGGAGTTAAAGTAGTTAGAGGAGTTATCGGCCCTGCGGGCCTCAGGAGTTAAAGTCGATACTTCTTGTTAGGAGGGAAGTAGTTAAAGTAGTTAGAGGAGTTAAAGTCGATACTCCGACTATTGGCTTAGCAGGCGAAGCCTGCGATAACTCCTAACGGAGCGAAGCGGAGTGATAACTCCTTTATCTCCTATAACTCCTTTATCTCCTTTATCTCCTTATCAAAATCATTTAAAAATTGACTTTCAGTCTGACGGAGTAGGTGCGACCGAAGGCGTAGAACACGCGATAGGCATCCTGCCACTTGCCCGTGCCGCCGTCGTAGGCATCGACGATGTAGTGGTAGTCGAGCAGGTTGTTGACGTTACCTATCAGGGTGGCGTTGCAGTTGCCAATCTTGAAGCGGTAGCTGGCGTTGAGGTCGAACTGGCCGCCCGAAGGTACCTTCCAGGGGTCGCCCACAATGAGGTCGGTGTTGGCCAGGATGTTGCTCGACGAGAGCTGGTAGTCGGCATAGAGGTTGGCGTAGTGGGTGTAGTCGAGACCCACGCGCAGACCCTTCATCAGGTTGAAGTTGGCACCGATGGCAGCTGTGGTCTGGGCCGAGCCACCCACCTTGACGCCCTTCTGCTTGAGGGTGAACTTGGCGTGGTCTTCAGCACCAATGCCCGAAGCGACGGTGCCCTTGAGGTCCTTCAGCGGGTCGCCGCCCGAGTTGTAGAAGTAGCCGGAGGCATCGCTGTTCCACTTCCAGTCGCCCACGGAGAGCATACCGGTCAGCTCCAGCCAGCGCAGCGGACGGGCCTTCACATCGAGTTCCACACCGATGTGCTTGGCATCCACACCGGCCATGTTGAACATATAGCGGTCTGTATTGCCGTTGGCGTCGGTATAGTCGCCGGTCTTGGTCGTGGGCTTGTCCATCCAGAGCGTGTAGGAGGCGTTGAGGTTGGCAGAGAGCCAGCGGTTCTTGAAGCCATAGCCCACCTCGGCGGAGAAGATTTTCTCGTTGATGGCGTCGGGGTTGGTCTCGTTGCTCACGGTGCTATTGAGGAAGGCGCCGCCCGAGAAGAAGGGAGCACGGCTGATGTAGCCCACGTTGAAGAAGACGTTGTGATTCTCCGTCAGGTTGTAGTTGGCACCACCCTTCACGGTGAAGCCCAGGAAGTTCAAGGTCTCCGACTTCTCGTGTGCCTTGTCGTAGTAGAAGCGGTCCACACGCCAGTAGCCGGTGTTGGAGAGCGAACCGGCCACGAAGGCAGCGAGCTTCTCCTTATTATATTCCATCTGGAAGAAGGCGCCCTCGCTCATCACGAAGCCGTCGTAGTCGCGATAGACCACATCGCCCACACCGAGCTTCTGGTACTGCCAGTTGGGGTCGGCGGCGGCTATGTTGTTGGCCGACTTCACGCGGCTGCGGTAGTAGGAGTCGGTGTAGTACTGACCGTTGTAGAGGTCGGTGATTTCGTTGGTGTGGATACCTTTATAATAACGGAAGTCCACGCCGCCGTAGAAGTCGAGGTTGCGGTTCAGCTTGGTGGTGTAGGTCGAAAGCAGGCCGTACCAGCGGTGCGAGTTCTTCGACTTGGTCATCACCATGACAGAGCCCTTGTCGCTCTGCTCGTTCATCTCCTGAATCTGGTCGTAGGCAAAGGTGCCGTCGGCGTTGCGGAAGGCGGTGTTGAGCACACCGTTGCTGGAGCCATACCAGTTGTTGGCATCGGTCGAGGTGAGGCCCAGACCCTTGTTGCCGCCACCCTCGCCAATGGAGACGTAGAGGGCCGTGCTCAGCGACGAGTAGTCGTTGATCTGCCACTGGTGGTTGAGGCTGATCTGCGGCTTGTGGTAGAAGTTCTTGGCCGAGGTGAGGCGCTCGCCGTTCTTGCCGAAGCCGTAGGTGGGGTTGTAGCGGTACTGCTGGCCGTCGGGCATGTAGTTGCGAGCCTGCTGCCAGCCCTCGATGGTGAGGCCGTCGTAGGCCGAGCGCTGGTTGTGCCACTGGGGTGCGCCGAAGCCGGTGAGCGAGAGGGTGTGGCTGTCGCCCAGCTGCTTGGAGATGTTGACAAACCAGTTGTAGCCCTCGAACTCAGTGCCCTGAATGTAGCCGTCGCCCCAGCGCTTGCCGCCCAGGATGGTGAAGGCCCATCCGTCTTTGGGCAAGCCGGAGGAGACGTTGAAGAGAACGCTCTGCATCCCGTCGTTGCCCATGCCGTAGGAGACGCTGCCACCCTTCTTCTGGTCGGTGGTGCGCGTCACGATGTTGATGGTACCGCCCACTGAGGGAGAGGATACCTTGGAGGCGCCGAGACCGCGCTGGGTCTGCATGGAGCGGGTCACATCACTCAGACCTGCCCAGTTGCTCCAATAGACACCGCCCCACTCCATGTCGTTGACGGGAACGCCGTTGATCATCACACCGATATTGGCTGCCTGGAAACCACGCATATTGATTTTGGAGTCACCATAGCCACCGCCGTTCTTCGTTGCATAGACACCCGGCGTGGACTTCAGCACTTCAGGAAACTCCTGCGTGCCGAGCTTCTCCTCGATGAAGACGGGATCGACCGTAGAGAGGGCCACGGGCGTCTTGCGGGCCACGGCCACCGACGAGGTGACCACCACGTCCTTCAGCATCACGGCATCGGGCTTCATGGCAATGACACCCATCTCTTTGTTCGTCACTTTCTTCTTCAAGTCCTTGTAGCCCACATATTTGAACAGGAGCGTGCCGTTCTTCGGAACAAGTTGCTTGAAGTTACCATCAATGTCGGTCGTCGACCCTTGCGTAGTGCCATCCACCATGACGGCAGCTCCTATCAAGGGTTCGCCTGTCTCTGCATCGACAAGCTGACCTCTCACTGTAATCTGTGCCCATGCAGCGGTGCTCATCACCGACAACACGGCCACCCACAGGATTTGAATCAGATGTTTTCTCATAAATACATTTTTTTGTTAATAGATTGTGTTAATTATAGTCGCACATTAAGAATTTCGAATGGCTATACTTCGCAAATATAAGCAATTAAATCCATAACCCCATTACGTTTCAGCTACATTTTTTAAACCTTCGTGATTTCGGGGAGTGATGGGAGAGCCCGCCTCAGAGCAGCGGAGCCATCAGGCGGACGACACTCTCCGTGGCCTTGCGGTGCCAGGGGCGCTTGCTCCAGGCCTTGAGGCTGACAGAATCGCACTCGCGTTGGTCGTGCAGGAAGACGAGGCGCAGGCGGCGGGCGGTCTCGGGGTCGTAGACAAAGGCATTGACCTCGAAGTTGTGTTCGAAGCTGCGGAAATCGATGTTGGTCGAGCCGACGCTGCATAGCTGGTCGTCGCACACCAGCAGCTTGGAGTGGAGGAAGCCCTTGCGGTAGAAGTAGACCTTCACGCCGGCACTGAGCACATCGTGGAGGTAGGAGCAGGAGCCCCAATGCGTGAGGCGGCTATCGGCCCGCAGGGGCAGCATGAGGCGCACATCCACCCCCGACAAGGCAGCCGTCTGCAGGGCCTGCAGCATCACCTCGGTGGGCAGGAAATAGGGGGTCTGTATGTAGCAGTAGCGACGCGCCGAGGAGATGGCCATCAGCATACCCTGCATAATCTCCTGCCAGGGGCCGATGGGCTCGCTCGTCACGACCTGCACCAGCGACGCACCCGCCTGCGGCAACTTGGGGAAGTAGGGCAACGAGGTGAGCAGAGAGCCGTTGACGAAGTACCAGTCAAGCAGGAAGGTGGTCTGCAGGCCATGCACGGCCTTGCCCTCCAGGCGCAGGTGGGTGTCGCGCCACACGCCCCACGAGAGGCCACGCACATAGCGCTCGGCCAGATTCATGCCGCCCACAAAGCCCACACGGCCATCGACCACCACCATCTTGCGGTGGTTGCGGTAGTTCACCTTGCTGGTGAAGAGGGGGAAACGCACCTTCAGGTAGCTGCGCACCTCGATGCCGGCCTCCAGCATCTGGCGGAAGAAGCGCGAAGGTACATGCCAGCAACCTACATCGTCGTAGACGACGCGCACCTCTACCCCCTCACGGGCCTTGTCCATCAGCACATCGCGCACCAACCGGCCCACGGCATCGTCTTCGAAGATGTAGGACTCCAGGTGAATGTGGTGACGCGCCTGCGAGAGCTCGCGCAAGAGGGCTTGCAACCACGAAGCACCATCCACATAGACCTCCACCCGATTGCCCTCGTAGGGGAAAGCTTGCTCCGTGCGACTGAAGAAGGCAATCATCCGCTCGAACTCGGCGGGAGGGGTGACACTCTCCTGTGCCAGGTATTCCGCCATGGGCTTCTTGATGAGGTGGCCATATCCCTTGCGGCTGATGATGCGCACACGCCGCTGGTTGCGCCCGAAGAAGAAGTAGAGCACCAGCCCGACAAGGGGGAGGAAGAGGAGCACCATAATCCATGCCAAGGTCTTCACCGGATTGCGATTGTCGAGGATGATGACGACAATGGTCCCGATGACCATGCCAAAATAGACGAAATCAAATGCCGTCGTGGCCAACTGGCTCAATATGTGGCTCCACTCCATCATGCCCACAAACTTACGATATTATTTTGGAATAACCATAAAAAAGGAGTGAACGATTCGTTCACCCCTTACTTTTTTATAGGAATTCCTCAGAACGGACGGCGTCCGCCAAAGCCGCCGAAGCCGGGACCATGACCAGGACCGCCGGGGCCAAAGCCGCCACGCTGCTGCATCTTCTGGCGTGCATCCTTGCCGCCGAAGAGGTTGAGGCGATAGATGAAGTGCACCATGCAGTAGCTGTTCACGCCGTTGTAGCTATAGACCGAACGGCCTTCGCCGGTGAGCGAACGGGAGATGTTGCTCTGGTTGCGCAGGATGTCGTACATCTCGAAGCTCAACGTGGCAGCGCCCTTGAAGAAGGTCTGCGAGAGCTGGGCGTTCCATATCAACTCGTTGCGGTTCATGGAGCTGTCGGTATAGCCACGACGGCACTGGTTGGCAATGTTGGTGGTGAGCGTCATGCTCCAGGGCATCATCAGCTGGGTGTTGGCTCCATAGGAGAAGTTGTAGGGCGACTGGTTGTTCTCCGAGCGGAGCTTGTCCTTCTCCCACGAGTAGGAGATGCTGCCGTTGACGCCAAACTCAAACCAGTTGTTGCGGTAGGCGGCGTTGAGGCGCTCGCCCAGCGAGAGGTTGGTGGTGGTGTTCTTCTGCTCGATGTGCGTCTGGGTATCTGTCAGATAGGCCACATTATTGGTATAGCGGGCGTTGCTGAAGGAGTTGATGGTGTACTTCTTGTTGGGCAAGGCGGTGTTGAAGCCGAAGATGCCGAAGGCATTCCAGTTGCCGTTGATGTTCTTGGGCGTGGTGGTCCATCCACCAGTCTCCTCGTTATAGACACGGCTGTTGCTGATGCCGTTCTGCGTGGCTGAGAAGATGAGGTGCGTCACGATGCCTCGCTGAGCCTCGGGGTTGTAGGTGTTGTAGAAGAACATGAGGTTATGAGCAAACGAGGGCTTCAGGCCGGGATTACCCACCTTGATGTTCTGCGGATTGGAGTTGTCCACAATAGGCAACAGGTTCTCCATGCTGGGCTGGCTGCTGCGTCCGCGGTAAGTGAGGCGCAACTGGCTGAGCTTGGAGAAGCGGTAGCGGAAGTCGAGCGAGGGGGCGAAGTTGAAGACATTGCGGGTGGTGTCAATCATGTAGTCGCCTCGCTTGTAGGAGAGTACGGTGTGCTGCGGCTGCAGGTCGATACCGGCATTGAGCTGGTAGTTAGGACGGATGAAGCGCAGACCTACATTCACGTTGTGGCGATAGTAGCGGTACTCGGCATACTTGCCCAGGCTGTCCACTTCGTGCTGCTCGTAGCCCGAAGGCAGCTGCGTGTCGATGCTCCAGTCGTAGGGATTGAGGTCGTAGGTGTGCTTGTCGCTCTCGGTGTACTGGTAGCGGAACTGGTAGCTGAACTGCAGGAAGGTGGCGCGGGCGATGGGCTCGCTATAGGTGAGCTGTCCCAAGTAGGTGTAGCTCTTGGAGGGGGTGTTGATGTACTGGTTGCGCACCAGCACGGAGTCGCCTCCCAGCGAGCTCTGCAGGAGGTAGTAGTAGATGTCCGACTCGGAGAACTGCTCGCTCTCGCTGTCGCTGAAGTTGAAGCGGCCACGGAAAGTGATGTTGCGGCCTCGGCTATTGAGCTTGCGGTTGGCTTGCAAGGTGGCCTCACCCGATGTGGAGTTGCTCTTGCTGAGCGAAGCGCTGTTGTTCAAGTTGACACGAATCTCTTCGAGAGGGTCGTCGGCCGAAGCCAGGCGGGTCAGGTAGTCGTTGGGGTTGGGCACAATGGCATAGGGGTCCTTGTTGAAGGTGCCGCTCTGCGAGAGGCTGCGGTTGTCGCTCTTGCTCCACGAGAAGTTGGGACGGAAGATGATGTTGGTCATCGTGTCGGGTTTCCACTCCAGGCGGAAGTCGGCATTGAAGCTCTGGCTCTTGTTGCGGCGGTTGGAGTTGGAGTTGGCAAAGGAGTTGCCATTAGGCAGGAAGTTCTCCTCCTGGCCGATGGAGACGAGGTCGTTGTCGCGGTAGTTGTAGCGGGCCGAACCACCCACATCGAGCTTCTCCGACTCGGTGGCGAAGTTGGCACCCAGACGCTTGGTGGCATTCAGACCGTTGTTCTGACGCCAGCGCGGACCGCCTCCACCTCCGCTGAAGCCCTGGTCGTTCACGTTGTTGGCGGCACCCATGATGGTGAACTGGGTGCTACCCTTGAAGTAGTTCATCATGCCTCGCTCGGTGTAGCGGTCTTTGCTGCCCACACCGAAGTCGAAGTTGCCGAAGACGCCCTTGTTCATATCTTTCTTGACCGTCAAGTCAAGCACGGTCTCCTCCTCGCCATCGTCGATGCCGGTGATGCGCGCCAGGTCGCTCTTCTTGTCGTAGGTCTTGAGCTTCTCAATCATCTCTACGGGCAGGTTCTTCAAGCCGGTAGCCACATCGCCACCAAAGAACTCCTTACCGTTGACGAGGATTTTCTTCAAGTCTTTTCCATTGATTTTCACATTGCCATCGTCATCGACCTCGGCGCCGGGCAGCTTCTTCACCAGCTCTTCGAGGGTGGCGCCTTCGGGGGTGCGATAGGCCGAGGAGTTGTAGACCAAGGTGTCTTCCACCGCCTGTACCTGAGGAGCTTCGGCCGTCACAACGGCTTCGGCCAGCATGAAGGCATCGGTCTCCAACGTGATGGTGCCCACATTGACCATGGGCTTGGAGTCGTTGAGCCGCAGGGGCTTCCAGGCGGTCTTGAAGCCAATGTAGGATACCTTCAAGACATAACGTCCTCCCTTCACCTTGGGGAGCACGAAGAAGCCCTTGGAATTGGTGGCGATGCCGGCGGCATAGCTGCTGTCAGGAAGAGCCAGCAGCTGAACATTGGCTTGCATGGCAGGTTGTTGTCCTTCGTCCTCCAGCACGCGGCCGGCGACGGTGATGGTTTTGGTCTGTGCGGAGGCGCTCATGACGGCTATCAGCGAGAAAAGCGCTCCGAAAATCAATTTTTTCATTCTTAGTAATTACGGTTTTATTTTTATTCGTGTGTATATGACACGTCTATCCTGAAAAGGTTTAATGGTGACGGACTCTTTTTTTTCGCTCACTTGCGAAACATCTTGTCCACCCGACGCTTGTTAAGGCCATATTCCAAGCAAACAATGTTCATTACCAAGTAGATAAGGAACGACGAGGTGTCCACATGCAGCAGGTCGCCCTGCCACACATGATAGAGCATGGAGAGAAACAGGAAGATAACCGTCAGGAAGAAGGCATTGCGCGTGGCTCCGTTGCGAATGGCCTCGGTCTCCTTGCTCTCGTCGCGCGTGAGAGCGAAAATAATCAATAAGGCTCCCACCATGAGCAGAATCTTGGCACACTCTTTATAGAAAAGGAGATTGTGGTCGGTCACCCGACCCAACATCACCATCAGCATGGGCAGAAAGAGGCCCAAAGCCATCACGCCATAACCCAACGGACGGCAAAATACAGGGAAAAGGGGTTTCATGAAGGAATTACGAATAACAGATAACAGATAACAGATACATTTGATGTGTACGTTGTAGGGGCGGACCTATGTGTCCGCCCCTACAGGTATGGTTATGGGTCGCGGCGTCGAAGTATGACGACACGACGGAAGCGTTTCTATCAGTCAAGGACGGTGACCCATCCGTGGGTATCGGGCTCGTCACCATACTGGATGCCACGCAACTTGTTGTAAAGCAGGGTGCAGACAGGACCCGGCTTGCCATCCTTGGCAATGACATACGACTTGCCGTTCTCCACATCGTCGATGCGCTCGATGGGGCTGATGACGGCTGCTGTGCCGCAAGCGCCGGCCTCTTCAAACGTGGTCAGCTCCTCTTCGGGCACGGGGCGTCGCTCTACCTTCATGCCGAGGTCTTCGGCCAGCTGCATGAGGCTCTTGTTGGTGATGGAGGGCAGGATGGAGGTAGAGAGCGGAGTGATGTAGGTGTTGTCCTTGATGCCAAAGAAATTGGCCGCACCACACTCGTCAATATACTTCTTCTCGCGGGCGTCGAGGTAGAACTCGCAGGCATAGCCCAGGTCGTGAGCCTTCTTGTTGGCACGGAGGCTGGCGGCATAGTTGCCACCTACCTTATAGATACCGGTGCCCAGAGGAGCTGCACGGTCGAACTCGCGGATGATGACGTATGGATTGGTCGAAAAACCTCCTTTGAAGTAAGGGCCAACAGGCGTCACAAAGATGACAAACAGATATTCACTGGCAGGGTGCACACCCACCTGAGCTCCGGTACCGACCAGCAACGGACGGATGTAGAGCGACGCGCCACTCTCGTAGGGAGGGATGAAACGCTCGTTGAGTTTCACCACCTTGAGCACCGCTTCACGAAAACGTTCGGTGGAAAGTTCAGGCATCAGAATACCCCGACAGGTGGATTGCAGACGGGCAGCGTTCTCCTCCAAACGGAAAATGCGAATCTTTCCATCCTTACCGCGGAAAGCCTTCAAGCCCTCGAATGCCTCCTGGCCATAGTGCAAACAGGTAGCTGCCATGTGCATGGGGATGGTCTCCTCGCTACACACTTCCAGTTCGCCCCAATTTCCATTACGATAATAAATTCTCACGTTATAATCTGTCTTCATGTAGCCGAAAGGCAGATTAGCCCAATCCAGTTCTTTCATATCATTAGTTTTTTGTTCAATTTTCCCAAAATTAGCTGCAAATATAGGGATTATTCCTCAGACTTTTGTTTCTCAGGCAGCAATTTTTCAATTTCTTGGTCGGCCTTGGTCAATTTGCTCTGGCAGAAAGCGATGATTTCGTTGGCTTCCTTAATTTTCTCTGCCAGTTGGTCTATCTCCAGCTGACCGCCATCTATCTGCCGGACTATCTCTTCCAGCTGCGCCATCGCCTTCGAGTAAGATTCGTATTTCTTCGGTTTCATGATCATATATATTTTTCATTATTCATTCTTCCTCTGGATGATCTTCGCCTTCGCCTCTCCCCGGGCAAAGCGGGTTACGATCTCGTCGCCCGGGCGGAGTTGCGCCGCATCCTTCACGAGCTGTCCGTCCTTGAGCGTCATGCTGTAGCCACGCGCCAAGAGGCGATCGGGCGAAGCGTCGTAGAGGCGTTGCTGCACCAGCTCCAAGCGGTGGCGCTCCTGTGTGAGGCGTGCTTCGACCGCCCGCAGCAAGCCGCTGCGCCACGTCTGAATATGCAGATGTCCCGACGACAAGTAGCGGTAGGCCGAAGCCGGCAGGCGCGTCTGACACGCCACAAGCCTCACCCGCTCGCCCTGCAAGCGGGTACGTGCTCCCTCGCCCAACCGATAGGCCAGACGCTCCATCCGTTGATGTTCCTGCACGAGCCGCTGTCTGACGCCCTCTGTCAAGCGACGAGCCAACTGCTCCAGTCGGGCAGCGGCTTCCTCCATGCGCCCAATCAGGAACTCGGCTGCCGCCGTGGGGGGCTTCACCCGCGTATGGGCTACCGCATCGAGCACCGTCTCATCCCGCTCGTGACCAATGCCGGTAATGATGGGCAAAGGAAACTGGGCACAGGCGGCCGCCAGCAGGTAGGTATCGAATGAGGCCAAATCGGAGGTAGCTCCCCCACCCCGGATAATGACCACTGCGTCAAACTCTTCGCATCGGGCATGGATGGCATCGAGCGCCTCGAGCACCGAATCTTCCACCTTATCGCCCTGCATCAAGGCCGGAAACAACTCAGTGGAGAACTGGTAGCCACTCGCCTGCAACTGGTGGCAGAAGTCGCCATAACCGGCCGCCGTGGCCGAAGAGACCACCGCTATCCGTTGGGGAAGCAGAGACAGAGGCAACTCCTTGTTCAGCGTCAATACGCCATCGGCCTGCAACTGCTTCAGGATGTCGTGCCGGCGTCGGAGGAGGTCGCCCATCGTGAACGAAGGGTCTATGTCCTGCACCGTCAAGGTATAGCCATAGAGTTCGTGGAAGCTGACCGTGACCAGCACCTGCACCTTGATGCCGGAGCAGAAGGGCTGGCCGGTGCTCTCCTCAAAGTAGGGACGGAGCAAGCGATACACGCCCGCCCACACCACGCCTCGGGCCCTGGCCACCATCGCTCCTGTGCGAGGCTCTTTCTGAACGAACTCCAGGTAGCAATGTCCGGTCGAATTGGTATGCACATCGCTCAACTCGGCCTGCATCCAGTACTCGCCATTCAGATCGTGCTCGATACAGCCTCGCACCAGGTTGTTCAGTTCATATAGGGAGAGAGGGGAAGACATGCTATTTAATTAAAAATTTAAAATTTAAAATTGACAATTAACAATTGATAATTGGCAATTGACAATTAGCAATGAATGATTTAGGGTCAATCGGGATGGATGGTCGATTGGTAGGCTTTCCACACATCGGGCACGCCGTAGCCATAGATATTGTCGGGATATTCGGCTCTATCACCCGAGCGGCGCACCAGTTCAATCAGTTGCTTGGCAGTCAGTTGCGGACAAGCCTGCCACAAGCAGGTGACCATCCCGCACATGATAGGCGCGGCAAACGAAGTGCCATTGGCCCGACCTTGATTGCCATCGGGACGAATCACATCCGGATTCCACCCGACCGCCACCACATCGGGCTTGCTGCGCCCAGC
>CAMGAL010000027.1 GCA_946007445.1 uncultured Mediterranea sp. | reverse complement strand
TTCTGCTGGCTGGGCAACACCGACCTGCTCCTCTCCATCATCAAGTTGATTGAGGACAAGATGAATCTGGAGCACGACGTCAACGAGGTGGGCGTGCAGCTCATCCTGCTGGTGGAGGACAGCATCCGCTTCTACTCCTCCACGCTGCCCAATCTCTATAAATTCGTGCTCAAGCAGAGCCAGGAGTTCAGTACCGAAGCCTTGAACGCCCACCAGCGCACGTTGCGTATGCGCGGCCGGCCCAAGATTGTCCTGGCCCGCAACTACGAGGAGGCCATCGGTATATATAATAAGTATAAGAACAACATTCTGGGTGTCATTACCGATGTGCGCTTTCCGCGTGTGGATGGGGGGGAGAAAGATGGTCTGGCCGGCATCCGCCTATGTGCAGCCGTGCGCAAGGAAGACCCCTTCGTGCCTCTCATCATCCAGAGCAGCGAGACGGAGAATGCCGCCTATGCCACCAAGTACAACGCCGCCTTTATCGACAAGAACTCCAAGAAGATGGATGTGGACCTGCGCCGCATTGTGTCGGAGAGTTTCGGTTTCGGCGACTTCATTTTCCGCAACCCGGAGACGCATGAGGAGATAGCCCGGGTGAAGGACCTCAAGGAACTGCAGAACATCATCTTTGCTGTGCCGGCCGAGTCGTTCCTCTACCACATCAGCCGCAACCACATCAGCCGCTGGCTCTATTCGCGTGCTATGTTCCCTGTGGCCGAGTTCCTGAAACCCATTACCTGGAACAGCCTGCAGGATGTCGATGCCCACCGCATGATTATCATGGAGGCCATCGTGAAGTACCGCAAGATGAAGAACCAGGGCGTGGTGGCCGTCTTCAAGCGAGACCGCTTCGACCGCTACAGCAACTTTGCCCGTATCGGCGAAGGCTCGCTGGGTGGCAAGGGCCGTGGCCTGGCCTTCATCGACAACCTGGTGAAGCACCATCCTGAGTTCGAGGAGTTTGAGAATGCGCGTGTAGTCATCCCCAAGACGGTAGTGCTCTGCACCGATGTGTTCGACGAGTTCATGGAGACCAACAACCTCTATCAGGTGGCCCTGTCTGATTGTGAGGACGACCTCATACTTCGCTACTTCCTGAAGGCCAAGTTGCCCGACCGGCTGGTGGAGGACTTCTTCACCTTCTTCGATGTGGTGAAGTCGCCCATTGCCATCCGCTCCAGCTCGCTGCTGGAAGACTCCCACTACCAGCCCTTCGCCGGTATCTACAATACCTATATGATACCCTATCTAGACGACAAGTACGAGATGCTTCGTATGCTCTCCGATGCCATCAAGGGTGTCTATGCGTCGGTCTTCTTCCGCGACTCCAAAGCCTACATGCAGGCCACCAGCAACGTGATAGACCAGGAGAAGATGGCGGTCATCCTGCAGGAGGTGGTGGGTAACCAGTATGGCAACCACTACTATCCCAACATGTCAGGTGTGGCCCGCTCGCTCAACTACTACCCTATCGGCGACGAACGCGCCGAGGAGGGTACGGTCAATCTGGCCTTGGGTCTGGGCAAGTACATCGTGGACGGCGGACTGACGCTCCGCTTCTCGCCCTACCATCCCAACCAGGTGCTGCAGACCAGTGCGATGGAGATGGCCCTGCGCGAGACGCAGACCCGCTTCTACGCCCTCGACCTGAGCAACGGAGGCCAGGACTTCTCTATCGACGATGGGTTCAACCTGCTGAAGCTGCCAGTCAAGGCAGCCGAGAAAGACGGGTCGCTGAACTACATAGCCTCCACCTACGACCCCTACGACCAGGTCATCCGCGACGGCCTCTACCCGGGAGGACGCAAGGTCATCACCTTTGCCAACATCCTGCAACACGATGTCTTCCCGCTGGCCCGCATCCTGCAGCTGGCCTTGAAGTACGGGCAGGAGGAGATGCGCCGGCCGGTGGAGATAGAGTTTGCCGCCACGCTGAGCACCGACAAGGCAAAGACCGGCACCTTCTACCTGCTGCAGATTCGTCCTATTGTGGACAGCAAGCAGGTGCTCGACGAGGACCTGGAAGCCATTGCCGACGAGGAGTTGCTGCTCCGCTCGACCAACTCCTTGGGCCACGGCATCATGAACGACCTCTACGATGTGGTCTACGTCAAGACCGATGGCTACAGTGCCTCACACAATCCGGAGATTGCCGCCGAGATAGAGAAACTCAATCAGCAATTCCTCAACGAGGGACGCAACTATGTGTTGGTGGGCCCGGGCCGTTGGGGCAGCAGCGACCCTTGGCTGGGCATTCCCGTCAAGTGGCCGCACATCAGTGCCGCACGCATCATTGTGGAGGCCGGACTGACCAACTATCGGGTAGATCCCAGTCAGGGAACCCACTTCTTCCAGAACCTCACTTCGTTTGGCGTGGGTTACTTTACCATCAATGCCTATCGGGGTGACGGCCTCTACGACCAAGAGTTCCTGAATCTCCAGCCGGCTGTGGCCGAGACCAAGTACCTGCGTCACATCCGATTCAGCCACCCCATCGTGGCCAAGATGGATGGCAAGAAGAAGGTTGGTGTGGTTATGAAGCCCTCGTGCATTTGACGATTGACGATTAGACGATTGACGAATAGACGATTTATGAAGACCAACTCTTTGCAAGCCTGGGTGCTGGCCGCTCGGCCCAAGACACTGACGGGAGCGGTGATTCCCGTATTGGTGGGCACGTCGTTGGCACTGGCTGATGGCACGTTTCGCGCAGTGCCTGCCCTCTGTTGCTTCCTCTTTGCTTGCGGTATGCAGGTGGTGGCCAACTTCATTAACGACCTCTACGACTTCCTGAAGGGCACCGACCGGGCCGACCGCTTGGGCCCGGAAAGGGCCTGTGCGCAGGGGTGGATCACTCCTCGTGCCATGCGCCGAGGCATCATCGTGGCCATTGCCTGCTCTTGCCTGGCCGGACTGGCCTTACTTTTCCAGGCTGCTGACTTGCCCTGGCGCGGTGGCGAGCTGGTGCTGCTGGGCGCACTCTGTGTGCTGTTTGCCTTCCTCTATACCACGAAGCTCTCCTACTTGGGGTGGGGCGATGTGCTGGTGCTCTGCTTCTTCGGGCTGGTGCCGGTGGGTGGCACCTACTATGTGCAGGCCCATCAGCTGACTGCCGATGCCCTGGTGGCCGGTGTGGTGTGTGGCTTGCTGATAGATACCCTGCTGGTGGTGAACAACTACCGCGACCGCGAGCAGGATGCCTTGAGCGGCAAGCGCACCGTCGTGGTGCGTTGGGGGGCTACCTTCGGGCAACGTTTCTACCTCGCCCTGGGAGTGGCGGCCTTTGCCGGCAGTGTCTGGCTGGTGCGGGAGAGCGACTTCTACATTCAGCAGATGTCCCTCATCTATCTGTTGATTCATCTGCGCACTTGGCGCAAGATGGTGGCCATTGGCAGTGGTAGAAAGCTGAACAGCATATTGGGCGAGACCTCGCGCAATATGCTGCTCATGGGATTGCTGTTCAGTGCCATGATTCTCATGGCTGCGGAACAGGCTGCTTAGCGCTGTCCGTACATGCGCTCGTAGTAGTGCTGGTAGTCGCCGCTGGTCACCTCTTCCACCCACGCCTGGTTGTTCAGGTACCATTCGATGGTCTTCACGATGCCCACCTCAAATTTCGTTTCCGGATACCATCCTAAGGCATTGGTAATCTTGGTGGGGTCGATGGCATAGCGCTGGTCGTGGCCCAGGCGGTCCTTCACAAAGGTGATGAGGTCCTCGTTTATCCAGCTGATGTCGATGGAGCCATCGGCAGCGGTCACCTGCTTCTTCAATACCTGGCGGTATTCGGGCTTCTCCTCCATCAACCGATGGATGGTGCTGATGGTCAGTTTCACAATCTCCAGATTGGTCTTTTCGTTGTGGCCGCCTACATTATATACTTCACCTTCCCGGCCCTTGCGCACCACCAGGTCGATGGCTTTGCAATGGTCTTCCACATAGAGCCAGTCGCGCACGTTGCTGCCGTCGCCATAGACGGGCAGGCTCTTGCCCTCCAGGATGTTCTTGATGATGAGGGGAATCAGTTTTTCGGGGAAGTGATAGGGCCCGTAGTTGTTGGAGCAGCGGGTGATGCTCACCGGCATCTTGTAGGTGTCGTGGTAGGCCATGACCACCAGGTCGGCACTGGTCTTGCTGGCGCTGTAGGGGCTGTGCGGGCAGAGGGGTGTCTGCTCGGTGAAGTAGCCTTCGGCTCCCAATGAGCCATACACCTCGTCGGTAGATACTTGGTGGTAGCGCACCCCCTCGCGCCAGGTGGGATAGCCCTGCTCGTCCTTGCCGGTCACCCAGGCGCGGCGGGCTGCATCCAGCAGGTTCTGTGTGCCGAGGATGTTGGTCTGCAGGAAGAGTTGCGGATTCTCGATGCTGCGGTCCACATGGCTCTCGGCAGCAAAGTTCACCACGTAGTCGAAGTCGTATTGGGCAAACAGCTCGTCGGCCAACTTGCGGTCGCAGATGTCGCCTTTGACGAAGAAGCAGCGTTGGTTGTCCATGTCGCCGGCGATTGTTCCCAGGTTGCCGGCATAAGTCAGGGCGTCGAGCACCACCACGCGGATGTCGGTGTGCTTGCCCAAGATGTATTTGATGTAGTTGGCGCCGATGAATCCTGCGGCACCTGTTACGAGATAAGTCTTCATAGGTTTACAACTGATAATTGTTAATTGTTAATTCTTCTGTCTGTGGCTATCGGCCAGTTCCATCAGGTAGCGGCCATACTCCGTCTTGCCCAACTGTTCACCCAGGTGGTAGAGCTGGTCGAGGTCAATCCATCCCTTGCGCCAGGCTATCTCCTCGATGCAGCTCACGCGGAAGCCTTGGCGGTTCTGGATGGTGGCCACGAAGTTGCTGGCCTCCAGCAGGCTGTCGCAGTTGCCCGTGTCGAGCCAGGCGAAGCCGCGTCCGAAGAGTTCCACCTTCAGGGTGCCCTCCTCCAGATAGAGTCGGTTGAGGTCGGTGATTTCATACTCGCCGCGGGCCGAGGGCTTCAGGGCAGCTGCCTTGGCGGTGACGGTGGAGTCGTAGAAGTAGAGTCCGGGCACGGCGTAGTTGCTCTTGGGCTGGGCCGGCTTCTCCTCGATGGAGATGACTTTGCCCCCTTCGTCAAACTCCACGACGCCGTAGGCGCGCGGGTCTTTCACATAGTAGCCGAAGATGCAGGCACCCTTGTCGATAGAGGCGGCCCGCTTCAGCATGGCGGAGAATCCTTGGCCGTAGAAGAGGTTGTCGCCCAGGATGAGGCATCCCGGTTCGCCGTTCAGGAACTCGGCTCCCAGCACGAAGGCCTGTGCCAATCCGTTGGGTTGCTCCTGTATCTTGTAGGAGAAGCTCATGCCCAGATCTTCGCCCGTGCCCAGCAGGTCGCGGAACATGGGCAGGTCGCGCGGCGTGGAGATAATCAGCACTTCGCGGATGCCGGCCAGCATCAGCGTGGAGAGGGGATAGTAAATCATGGGCTTGTCGTACACAGGCATGATTTGCTTGGAGATAGCCTTGGAGAGCGGGTAGAGTCGTGTAGCACTGCCACCGGCCAGAATGATTCCTTTCATATTCTTATTAGTTACAAGTTGCGAGCTATGAGCTACAAGTGACGAGCTGTAAGCTGCGAGTTATACATAATCTGTCGAACAAAATAAGAAGGAGGACGAAGCCCCACGGCTCTTCGTAGTATTCAAGTGCAAATATCAGAAAAATTTTTCAACCGGCCAACTCTATCACCTCTAAATCTTTGAAGTTGCCCTCATCGACGGTGAATCGCACCAGCGTGCGCACCTTGTGGAAGCCGTAGATGCCGGCCGCGCCGGGATTGATGTGCAGGCATCCCAAAGTCTTGTCGTAGAGCACCTTCAGAATGTGCGAGTGGCCGCTGATGAAGAGCTTGGGTGGCCGCACCAGGATGCTGCCGCGGATGGAGGCGTCGTAGTTGCCCGGATAGCCCCCGATGTGCTTCATCAGCACTTCAGCCCCTTCTACCACGAAGCGCAGCGTCTGCGGGTAGAAGCGCCGGATGTCCTGCCCGTCGATGTTGCCATAGACCGCCCGCAGGGGGCGGAAGGCGGCCAATTTCTGTGCCACCTCCAGCGAGCCGATGTCGCCGGCGTGCCAAATCTCGTCGCACGGCTCGAAGTATTGCAGGTATTTCTCGTCCCAATAGGCGTGGGTGTCCGATAGTAAGCCGATTTTCTTCATTTTCCTTGTTTTTTCCTTTGTTTTTTCTGCAAAGGTAGCTAATTTTGCAAAAACCTCGATGCTATGGAAGAAAGGTATTTCAAACGCGACATCAGTTGGCTCTCGTTCAACTACCGGGTACTGCTTGAGGCAGACGACGCTTCGCTGCCGCTGTACGAGCGCATCAACTTCATCTCCATCTACTCCTCCAATCTGGAAGAGTTCTACAAAATCCGTGTGGCCGACCACAAGGCCGTGGCGGCCGGCGTCACCCAGAACGACGAGGAGAGCGTGCAGTCGGCCATGGCCTTGGTGGAGGACATCAACGACGAAGTGAACCGCCAGCTCGAGGAGCGCATTCGCATCTATGAGCAGGGCATCCTGCCTGAGCTGCGTCGCCAGCACATCATCTTCTATCAGTCGCCCCACGTGGAGCCCTTCCATCGGGAGTTCCTGCGCCGCTTCTTCCGCGAGGAGATTTTCCCCTACCTCTCGCCCGTGCCGGTCAGCAAAGACAAGGTGGTCTCCTTCCTGCGTGACAATCGTCTTTACCTGGCCGTGCGCCTCTATCCCAAGCACGAGTCGGAGTATCAGCGCCATCCCGAGTATTTCGTCATGAAGCTCCCATACAGCAAAGTCCCGAGGTTTATTGAACTTCCTCGCGAGGGAAAAAATTTCTACCTGATGTTCATCGAAGATATCATCAAGGCCAACCTCGATGTCATCTTCCCCGGCTACGAGGTGGACAGCTGCTATTGTATCAAGATTTCGCGCGATGCCGACATCTTGATAGACGACAATGCCAACACCAACCAGATTATCGAGCAGGTGAAGACCAAGGTGAAGAAGCGCAAGATAGGTGCCGTGTGCCGCTTTGTCTACGACCGCACCATGCCCCAGGACTTCCTCAATTTCTTGGTCGATGCCTACCAGATAGACCGCAACGAGCTGGTGCCCGGCGACAAGCACCTCAACATGGAGGACCTGCGCCATCTGCCCAACCCCAATCAGATGCTGCGCCCTCTGCGCAAGCCGCAGCCCATGAAGCTCACCTGCCTGGACGAGCGGGAGTCCATCTTCAGCTATGTGGAGCGGCGCGACCTGCTGCTCTGCTATCCCTACCACAGCTTCGAGCACTTCATCCACTTCCTCTACGAGGCTGTCCACGACCCCACCGTACGCGAGATGATGGTCACCCAGTATCGGGTGGCCGAGAATTCCGCCGTCATCCATACCCTCATTGCCGCGGCGCAGAATGGCAAGAAGGGTACCGTCTTTGTCGAGCTGAAGGCCCGCTTCGATGAAGAGAACAACCTGGCCACGGCCGAGATGATGAAGGCAGCCGGCATCCAGGTCATCTTCTCCATCCCCAAACTGAAGGTCCATGCCAAGGTGGCGCTGGTGCTACGTCGCGATGCGAATGGCCACAAGCTGCCCGGCTATGCCTACATCAGCACGGGAAACTTCAACGAGAAGACCGCCACGCTCTATGCCGACTGCGGCCTCTTCACCTGCAATCCCGTGCTGGTCAACGACCTGCACAACCTCTTCCGCACCCTGCGCGGCAAGCAGAACCCCGTGTTCCACCGCCTGCTGGTGGCCCGCTTCAATCTCATTCCCGAGCTGAACAAACTCATTGACAGGGAGATACAGCTGGCCCGCAGTGGCAAGGAGGGACGCATCATCCTCAAGATGAACGCCCTGCAAGACCCCACCATGATAGAGCGTCTCTACGAGGCTTCGCAAGCCGGCGTACAGATAGACCTCATCGTGCGTGGCATCTGCTGCCTCATTCCCGGTCGGGAGTTCAGCCGCAACATCCGCGTCACCCGCATTGTCGATACCTTCTTGGAGCACGCCCGTATCTGGTACTTCGGAGGCGGAGGCCGTCCCAAGCTCTTCCTCGGTTCGCCCGACTGGATGCGCCGCAACCTCTATCGCCGCATTGAGGCCGTCACTCCGGTACTCGACCGCACCCTGCAACGCCAGCTCATCGACATGCTGCACATCCAGCTGGCCGACCGCCGCAAAGCCTGCTGGGTGGACGACCGCCTCTGCAATGTCTGGAAGTCACCCTCACCGCAGCAGGAGCAGGTGCGGGCGCAGTATGCGTTCTACGACTATCTGAAAGAGCAAAACGACCATCTTCCATCCTGTCCGTTCTGACAGCTTTTTTATCGTTTATATCCGACTCGTTGGTTGAATTATATCCGATAATCTTCTTATTCTGCCATTCTTCGGATATAGACAGTCTCTTTGCCATTCCCGACAGCCTGAATCATCTCCATCTTCTCCAGTTCCTTCAACCGCATATACGCTGTAGTACGTTTCAGCCCAAATGTGCGTTCGAAGGCGTCCCGACTAATGCTGTCATGAGTTTGGAAATATGCCATGAGTTGAGGGGCAATCTGGGCAGCAGTGGGTGCAATGGCCACTCCTGTACTCGGTTTCCATAGGAAGGTTGGTTTGCCGATGGCATCCATGAACTCTTGCGTCGGTTGAAAATTCACTCCCCTCACAACGACACTTTGCATACGTCTGTCGCTATCGGGATGTATGGCCGTGTCGGAGCCAATGGATAGTTTGAATGAGCCCAGCATGGGAATGTGGATTGTCTTCCCTTCCCTGAGTAACTTTGCCATCACTTCCGCCAAGTCGGTGAGGGCTGTCTTGGCATTTCCTCTGGATAGTGCCCCATGGGATGCCATCAACCCTGCCAGTTGTTGTTCGCCGATGATCTCGCTATCCGTGATGCGTGGGAACATCTCAGGCTCCTCTACATTCTTGCCGGGAGGTTTCGTCTGCCATTCTATATTTATTGCCATATTTTGTGATATGAAAGATGTAATTCGCTGAGCCAGAAAACTTGGTCGTCCGTTCGGCCTAGGCTGAACGGAACTATCAGCCCACTTCATGAGGTAATTCAAGTATCTTCTACGACCATTCAGCCTTGGCTGAACGCAAGGTCTGACAATAGCGTTTATTCGACTACAAAGATAACATTTTATCGGATAAAGACGATAAATAAAGCCTGTATTTATCGTTTATATCAGATGAAATCGGCTCACACTATAGAATGTGTGACTTTGCCTGTTTCTGACATATACAGCACACTTTTTGCAATCTGTTCTGCGGTTGTTGTCTTCCCGCACCATTTAGCACTTTCCAATAATACAGCTCCCTTTCCTGCGAGTTTGCGCACTAACAGTTTGTCCAAGACTCTCTGTTTATAGATCTTTTTCATACCGTTCTTTTTATTTGGTGCTAAGATACGAAAAGTCTATTGGTAACCAACGAATTGCGTGAGATATTTGCATGAATTCAGCATGCAATTCGGTTGTTTGGCCGATTTTCGTTCGGCTGTTTGGCTGTTCTTCGCTCGTGGACCGCTCTATAGAAGCAATGCAAAGAGCAAACAATGGGGATGAATCTACTATCTAAATGTTTGGCGATTGATTGAAGAAGTGACATATTTGTATTTTTAATGAAGAATTTCGAGAAAATTGATTGTTATATGAATAATAACCTGTAATTTTGTCCCCGCTAACAAATAAAATACAAGCAGCGATGTTAAAACAGTATGTAGGGCTTCTGTTGACAGCCCTTATTCTTCACTCTTCTGTGGCCGTTTGGGCCTGTACGACGGGGATTGTTTCGGGAAAATACACCGTTGACGGACGTCCCCTCCTCTTCAAACAACGTGATAGCGAACAAGCCGACAACGTGTATATTTACTCCCATAGCGGTAAATATGCCTATATCGGGGTGGTCCCTATTGGTGATAAAGAGAACCGCAGGGTGGTCTATGGACATAACGAGAAGGGGCTGGCTATTATGAACTCCAACTCCTATAATCTGGAGGGTCCGATACAAGGCAAGGCCACCAAGAGCAACCTCATCCGCATCGGATTGGAGAGTTGTGCTACGGTCGATGAGTTTGAGGCCATGCTGCGTAGACTGGCTCCGTTTGCTTACGGCTCCAATTATGGCTGTTTGGATGCTACCGGAGCGTGTGTCTATTTGGAATGTGGCTGTCAGGGTGTCAAACGCTATGATGCGGATGACCCGCAGGTCGCTCCTCATGGATATATAGTAAGGAGTAACTTCGGTATGTCCGGCGACTTGAAGAAGGGGAAAGGGTATGCCCGTTATGTAGTGGCCTGCGAGTTGTTTGAGCAGGCAGCCGCCAATCATCAGTTGGATTGGAAAACGGTGTTCTCCTTCTCACGTTGCCTGCGTCACGGATGGACACGCATGGATTTGAACGAATGGATGCCTGAGAAGGAATCTACACCCAGTATGACCGCTTTCCGTGACTTCATTCCCCGGTATATTACGGGGTCGGCAGTGGTTTATCAAGGGGTCAAGCAGGGAGAGTCTCCTCTGCTGACCACGGCATGGACCGCCATTGCCCATCCGTTCACTACGGTATGTATTCCGATATGGTTTGGCCAGGAGCATCGGATGCCTGCATGTGTGCAGCGCCGCGATGGGGGCGACTGTGCGCTGGTCAACTGGAGCAACGCCTTCAAGCAATATCTGTTTCCCATTGACTACGGAGAAGGGCGGGACTACATCATGCTGGCCCACCTCATCAATGGAGAAGGGACGGGCATTCTGCAGCAGATGCTGCCGGTGGAGGATCAGATAGTAGCGCAGGGTGAGGCCTACTTGGAACGGTTCCGACACGAGAATGGGATTATGCCTGACTATGTGGAGTATTATCGATGGGTGGATGAGCTGGTGGAAGCTGAATATACCCGGATAGCCCGTTCGCACGGGCTGCTGCCCTGAGGGGTGAAACAAGTACAAGACAAATGACAATCTAAATAAAGTATTATGGGTAAAAAGAACGTTTATTTCAGAAAAGCATGGTTGCTGTTGCTGCTCGTGGTGATGGGCAGTTCCTTCGCCATATCGCAACAGAGCAAGAGTATCACCGGAGTGATTGTCTCAACGGAAGACGGGAATCCAGAAGCGAGAGCCACACTCCTGGTGGTTGGTACCTCGACGGGTACCATGACCGATGTGGATGGTAAGTTTTCGTTGAATGTTCCGGCTTCCGGCAAGATGCTGAAGGTGTCGTTTGTCGGGATGGCCACGAAGCAGGTGCCTATCAGGAGCGGCCTGTTGCGCGTCGTCTTAGAGCCGGACGACAAGATGTTGGACGAAGTCATGGTCGTGGCCTACGGCACGGCCAACAGAGGTTCTTTCACCGGTTCAGCTTCCGTGGTCAATGTGGAGACGATAGAGGAACGTCCTACGACCGAAATCGCTTCAGCCCTGTTGGGAGCCAGCAGCGGTGTGACGGTGCAACAAGCTACGGGCGAGCCTGGCACGGCATCGACCGTGCGCATCCGTGGTATCGGTTCGTTTTCGGCTTCCAACGACCCGCTGATTATCTTGGATGGTACTCCTTATGATGGTGCCTTGTCTAGTCTGAATCCGGCTGATATCGAGAATATCACGGTGCTGAAGGATGCCTCGTCTACTGCACTGTATGGTGCGCGGGCTGCCAATGGCGTCTTGCTGATTAACTCCAAACGCGGAGAAGAGGGAAAGCTGCGCATGAATGTGAAGTTCAATCAGGGATTCACGGCACGCCAGGGAGGAGACTACGACCGCCTGAATGTGCGCCAATACATGGAAACGTATTGGAAACTGCTCTACAACAAATACACCAAGGCCCATATGGAAAACGCAGGACAGGCTGCATCAGAGGCTCTGAAGTCGTCGGTGGGCTATAATCCGTTCAATGTACCTGCCGACCAGATGGTATTGTCTGACGGCAAGCTTAATCCGGATGCTCAGATGCTGTGGGGTGATGACACAGACTGGGAAGATGCCGTGCTGCGTCTGGGTCAGCGTACAGATGCCAGCCTGTCACTCAGTGGCGGCAGTAAGAATACCACGTACTATGCTTCGTTGGGCTACACGGACGAAGATGGCTATGTGGTGGGAGCCTCTTTCCAACGCATCTCATCGAAGACATCCGTCACCTCCCAAGTAAAGCCTTGGTTGAAACTCCAACTGAGCAACAGCTACACATACAGCGAAGGAAACGGACAGATGACGACTTCGCGCGGCAGTGTCACCAATACTTTCCGCTTCCTGCGTTATATTCCACCTATCAGTCCTATTCATCTGCGCAATCCGGAGACCGGTGAGATTATCACGAATGACAGCGGCGAGGCGTTGTACGACTTCGGAGGCGGATATAAAGGAGCCGACAAGCGTGTATTCGGCAGTGGCTCGCTGGTGAATCCGGCCATTGAGCTGCGCGACCGTGACAGGGGTTATCAACGTGCGCGCAATAACTTGAAGGGATATGCGGAAGTCAAGTTGCCTTGGCACCTGAAATTCACGCTGAACGGCAGCTATATAGAGAGCAACTACCGCTATAATTCGGCCACCAAGAGTTATCCGGGTAAGGACGTCACAGGTTCTGTCACCAAGCCCAACACCACCAACACCCCC
>CAMGAL010000026.1 GCA_946007445.1 uncultured Mediterranea sp. | reverse complement strand
GCTCAGCAGGCAAATTGCAAATCCAATTGTAAACAAATCCATTTTCTTTCTTTTTTTATAAGTTATACATAAATCGTTGTCACCTTTATGTATCGCAATGGACGTGCCAAGGAGGCCATGAATACTATATTACATTATTTATCAGCATGATACAAAGAGTAGGATTAGAATTGAGGCCAATAAAAACCCTTCCAAAATGAAAATATCACATTCACTTTGGAAGGGGAAGATATGAGGCTCTTCAGACAGGAAGAGGGGAGTTGAGATAACCTATGGTATCACTCCAACTGTCAGATGAGCCAGAAATGAGAGATGGAGCATTCAAACAGTTATTCCATACTCCTCAATCTTGCGATAGAGCGTGGTGAGTCCAATTTTGAGCAGGCGGGCCGTTTCTGCCTTGTTGCCATGCGTGTGGTGGAGAACGCGGATGATGTGGTTGCGCTCCACACTCTTCAGGTCAAGGGAGTCATCGGCAGCCGTGGAGGTATCGCCCGAAAGCATGTCGATGGGCAGGTCATGACAGGTGACCTCGCTGTCGCAGACAATCAGTGCGTGTTCAACGGCGTTCATCATCTCACGCACATTGCCCGGCCACGGATAAGACAAGAACAGATTCTTTGCTTCGGAAGAGAGCGTCGGGGCAGGACGGCCTATTTGCTTGGCATATCGCTCAATGAAATGCTGGGCAAGCGGCAATATGTCCTCCTTGCGCTGGCGCAATGGTGGAAGTTCGATGCGGAACACGGAGAGGCGGAAGTAGAGGTCCTCGCGGAAACGGCCATGGGCTATCTCCTCCTTCAGCTGGCGGTTGGTGGCCGAAAGGATGCGCACATCCACACGGGTGGTCTTCGTGTCGCCCACCTTGACGAACTCGCCCGTCTCGAGCACACGCAGCAGCTTGGCCTGCAGCTCCAGTGCCATCTCGCCAATCTCGTCGAGGAAGAGGGTGCCGCGATTGGCTTCCTCCAGCAGTCCCCGCTTGTCCTTGACGGCTCCCGTAAACGCTCCTTCCTTATAGCCGAAGAGCTCACTCTCCAGCAGTTCGCGGCTGAAGGCAGAGCAGTTGAGGGCGAGGAAGGCCTCGCCGCTCCGGCGGCTGGCACTGTGGATGGCCTGGGCAAAGACTTCCTTGCCGGTGCCGGTTTCGCCATTGATGAGCACGGAAACATCTGTAGCAGCCACCTTTCTGGCTTGCCGGATTACCTCAGCGATGGCCGCCGATTTTCCGACAATCGTGTCAAACGTAGGCGATTTGGCCGTGGTGGCACTTGATGTCTTTTTCTTCTGTTCTGACGCAATGGCATCCATCGCACGGCTCACGATGGGGATGATCTTCCGGTTGTCATCGCCCTTGACGATATAGTCGAAGGCTCCGTTCTTGATGGCCTGCACGCCGTCGGGGATGTTGCCGTGGGCGGTGAGGAGGATAATCTTGGAGGCAGGAGCCAGCTGCTGCAGTTCCTGCACCATATCCACGCCGTTGCCGTCGGGCAGGAACACATCGCAGAGCACCACCTGCACCTCCTGCTTATTCAGTGTATAGAGTGCCGTGGCACGGTCTTTGGCTTTCAGCACCTCATAACCTTCCAGCTCCAGCAGGCGTGCGAGGCGCAGCCGGCGGGTGGGTTCATCGTCGATAAGCAGTATCTTGTTCATGGTTCTGTCTTTAAATGATTCACACCGGCAGGGTGACAATAAACCTGCTGCCCTTGCCCAGTTCGCTTTCAACAGTCAGCGTGCCATTGTGCGCCTCAACAAAGTCGCGCGAGATGGAGAGGCCCAGTCCGCTGCCCTGTATCTTGGTACCCGGCACACGGAAGTATCGCTCGAAGATGCTCTCATGATAGCGGGGGTCGATGCCTCGTCCGAAATCCTGTACATAGAGCATCACGTGGTGTTCATCCTGCTGCAGGGCCCCGATAATCACCCGGTCGTTTTCCGAAGAATATCGGATGGCATTGCTTAGCAGATTGGTCAGCACCCAGGCGATCTTCTCGCTATCCACATAAAGCTTGCTGATCTTCTCCTTCGGGTAGTCCACCTCGATGTTGATGTGAAACTTGTCGGCCTGCACCTGATTGGCCTTGATGGCATAGTCGATCAGTTCGATGGGCTTCGTGATATGGGGCTTGAGCTGCAGGGCGCCGCTCTCCACCTGAGTCATGTTGAGCAACTCGCCCGTGATGCTGAGCAGGCGTTCGCCGTTCTCGCGGATGCTGTCGGAGAGTTCCTTCTGTTCGGGGTTGAGTCCGCCCACCCGGTTGTCGGCCAGCAGTTGCTGGCTCATCAGGATGGCGGAGATAGGGGTCTTGAGTTCGTGGTAGATAGTGGAGATAAAGGTAGTCTTTGCCACATCGAGCTTATGAAACTCCGTGATGTTCTTCAGCATGATGACCGTGCCGCTCTCCTTGATACTGCCATCGCTGCAAGTCATCCTTACGGGCAGATATTTCACCTGGAAATAGCTCTCCTTGTTGTCGGCATAGATTTTCAGTGGCTCTGTCTTTTTCTCGTCGGTCTCTGGTTCCTTGTGTCCGTCCATCCCCACCAGCAAGCGGCGCAGCAGGTCGTTGCGCATGGCTGTGTCCTGTGCCGACTTGCCCACGGCCTCCTCACGTCGGAGATTGAGGATGTCGAGGGCCTCGTTATTGATGAAGTAGAGCATCAGGTTGCGGTCAATGCAGATGATGGGCTCGTCAATGGAGTCGATGATGGTTTCGATGTACTGCTTCGACACGCGCAGTTGGGAGAGCGATGAGTTGTGGTAGTCGCGCAAGCGTCGCGCCATGCGGTTGAAGTTGGCCGACAGCTGTTCCAGCTCCCGGCTTCCGGACAGGTTCAACTCGGTGTCGTAGTTATGATTGGCTATCTCATTGATGCCTTGGGTCAGTTCCTGAAACGGACGCGCAACGGTTTGGGGCAGCTTGACCAGCATCCACACACCGATGGCGATGCTCAAGGCTCCAAAGACGAGCAGCAAGACGAGCGCGCGCGTCAAGCCATAGTCGGCCATCGGCGAAGCAGGGTCGGTAGCCGTCAATACCTGCAGACTGAAGACCGACAGGGCCACCAGGGCGACAATCAGCGAGACAAGCACGCCGACGGAAAGTGTAAGTTTCTCCTTGATATTCATATTCTTCCTATTATATTATGCGAAGATAATCAAATCTACGCTCATTTCTTTCAATTTCGACAATAATTTCCGATAGCTCCCCACCCTGAACAGCAGGCGGGGTATAGAGAGAGAAGGCTGTCCCATACATAACATGGTAGCACGCTGCTCCCGACAAAAGTTAGCAATGGTCTGGGCCACATTGTCCGACACAACCTTTTTTACTATTCCACCAAGTTCCACCACTAATTCAAGATGGCTAATCAGATGTCGCTGTGTGTCGAGTGGTATGCTGTCACTGTTTTCGTCCGATGTCTGCACATACAAAGCCACAAGCTCGGCTCCGTGAATGTCGGCCATTCGTGCCGCCTTACGTATGATGTGCTGCTGAGTGGCATTATTGCTGCTAACGCACACCACCAACTTGGCCACGCCCCTTTTACTGCGTGTCTTTGGCATGACTTCGTCCGCCACCTTCTTACCCACTCGCAAGGCCACCTTCTTCAGTGCCAGTTCACGCAAATGTTTATGATGATGTCATGAATATGATATTTGTCTATGCCCAACTGCCCCTCCAGGTGGAACGGTAGAAGATGAGCAGGAATCCGAATATCTCCAGTCGACCGATGAGCATCAGGGAGGATAGTATCCACTTGGCGGCATCGGGCAGGGCAGCCCAGGAGAAGGTCGGTCCGAAACTGCCCAATCCAGGCCCTACATTGCCCATGGCCGAAATCACGGTGCTCATGGCTTCCGTGAAGCCCACCCCGAATGCCATCAGCAGGGTCCAGCCGACAAAGGCTACCGACAGATAGGCGGCGAAGAATACAAGCACCATGGTCACTAACTTATTGTCAAACGTACCGCCCGCCCTTACCGGCAACACAGCTCGCGGATGCAGTATCTGACGGAACTGGTTGCGGATGCAACTGGCAATGATGACAAGCCTGAGGTTCTTGACGCCTCCACTCGTGGACCCCGTACATCCCCCCGATAGCATGGCAAAAATCAGCAGCATCCACGTGAATGGCGGCCACAGGTTGTAGTCGTCGGTGGCAAAGCCGCACGAGGTGTGGCAGGTGGCCACCTGGAACAGCGACTTGCGGAATGCTTCCTCCACACCATACCCGTTGTTCTGGATGAGTGCCACTGCAATAATGAGGGTGAGCAGGCCCACGGAGCAGGCAAACCATTTCAGTTCTACATTCTGCCGTATTTGTCTCCAAGTACTCTTGAACGCAGCGATGTAGAGCGAGAAATTGACGGCTGAAAGCAACATGAACAGCGACACCACATATTCTATGTAGGGGGAATGCCAATAGGCGATGCTCTCCTGCTTGGTGGAAAATCCTCCAGTAGCTGTGGTGGTCATCGAATGGCAAACCGCATCAAACAGACTCATGCCGCCCGCCTTCAAGAGCACACTCTCGATGAGCGTCAACAAGATATAAACCATAAAGATATATCGGGCCATGACACGGGTCTTGGGACAAATCTTGCTGTGAGTCACTCCCGTGGCCTCAGAAAGAAAAAGCATCTGACTGCTGACACCCAGCCCCGGCAGCAGGACGATGGTGAAGCAGACAATGCCCAAACCGCCTATCCATTGCGTCAGGCTTCGCCAGAACAGGATGCCGTGGGGCATACGCTCGATGTGGTCCAATATGGTGGCTCCCGTGGTGGTGAAGCCCGACATGGTCTCAAAGAAAGCGTCGGTGACCGTGGGGATGAAGCCGCCCCACAGATAAGGGAACATTCCGAAAACCGTGAAAAACACCCAAGAAAGAGCCACCACGATATACGCTTCATAGCGTGAGGGAGCAGACTCCTTTTTCCGGCCATAGACCAACAGCATGACACTGGCCGCCAGACATACAGAGAAAGAACCGATGAAGGACATCAAATCGCTTTCGCCATACGCCAAAGAGACACAGCAACACACCAGCAACAGCATCGATTCAAATGCCAGCAGCTGGCCTATCAGATGGGCAATGAACCGATAGCTGAGTTCACCCGAATGTACCTGATCCAAATGGGGACTAACCCCATATCGTTGTATATCCATATCCAACTTTTCTTGCACTTACATCTATCTTATACAAAGAAAGTGCCACAGCTGCAGATACAGCAACGAATATCAGATAATCAGCGAGATACAGTTATTTCAAGAGCTCATCAACCCATGTATGTTTTTCATTTTGGAAGGGTAGGTTTTCCAATTTGATAATATGTAGTTTTAAGAAGAAGAGCAATAATTTCCTCAGTTGGCACGATTTCATTTCCTCTGTTGGCGCGATTTCGTTTCCTCAGTTGGCGCGATTTCGGCTCATCCGACATTTGGAGTGATACAATAGTCTATCTCAACTCCCCGGAGGAGGGGAGTTGAATAGTAACACTTCCATGCAAACAAATTTCGGTTGCCAACTCGTCATTGGTAGCGGAGTTGAGATTCTTGTAGTCATCACGTAACAGACCAAGAAAGGCGTTTGGAACAGTAGTTCCACCCTATTGAAACAGTTGTTCCAAGCGCATGAAACATCTGTTCCAACGGCGTGGGAACATCTGTGCCAAAAGCCATTGGTGGGGGCTGCAAGAGGCGGTGGGAAGGGGGAAAGAGTGGCGATACTCAACGTAGACACATCGGAGTTCCTTGCGGGAATACACCCCATTTGCTCTGAAAAAGGGGCAGATGTGGCAGAAAATGGGGAATGGTCTGCCACATCTGCCACAAAAAGCGGCTGTTTTGACCCATGAAAAGGTACGTTTTTTGCAAAAACGGGCCATTTTTCTGTCAACAATGAGAAAAGCTGAAACCATCTGCCACACAAGGACACACCATAAATGGTTAAGGCTCACACCATTGATGGTTTTCGTGTGGCAGATGGCAGATGTTTTCAACTTCTCACGCGCGCGCGTGAGGGACAGGCGCAGAGGCGTGCGGAAAATAATGGCGCTGAGACTTGCTTTTTCACGAAGAATCGGTATCTTTGTACGCAAAATCATCCTTCTACGTATGAAAAACCACCTGATACCTCTCCTCCTGCTGGCAGCCTTGCTCTGCGTGTCTTGTCAGTCAAGCGAAAAGAAATGGCGCATCGGCATCTCGCAATGCAGCGAAGACATCTGGCGCTACAAGCAGAACTACGAACTGCAACTGAGCCAATATGCCGACCCACGCATCGACATCTCCATCCTTTCGGCCGACGACAATGACGAACGGCAGATAGAGCAAATCAGGCAGTTCCTGCATGAAGGCATCGACTTGCTGATTGTGGCTCCCAACAAGGCGGCTACCCTCAGCGAGGTGATAGACAGTGCCTACGACAGCGGCGTGCCGGTCGTTCTCTTTGACCGCAAGACCAACAGCGACAAATACTCCGCCTTTATGGGAGCGGACAACTATGCGTTGGGCAGCATGATGGGAGCCTACATCGCCAAACAGATGCAGGCGACTGGCACTCTGGTGGAAATCACAGGACTGAAAGGCTCCTCACCGGCCATCGAACGTCACCGGGGATTCATGGATGCCCTGCAGGCATTCCCCGGCATACGGGTCATCTCCTCCGAATTGGGCGACTGGACCGAAGAGAGCGGCGAGATAGCCATGCAGCAGATATTGGATGAGCTACCCGGGCTGGAGATTGACTGCGTATTCGGACACAACGACCGCCTGGCCCTCGGGGCACGGCGAGTATTGATGTCCGCCGGAAAAACAGATATACATTATTATGGTGTGGATGCCCTGCCCACTGCGGGCGGTGGCATGGAATGTGTGCAGCAGGGCATTCTGGAGGCCAGTTGCATCTACCCGACCCGAGGCTTGCAGCTGATGAAGCTCGCCACGGACATCCTGGACGGGAAACCCTATGAGCGGATCACCACCCTGACATCGACCATCGTCAACCGACGGAATGTAGATATCTTGCTGGCCCAGTATCAGGAGCAGCAACGCGTCAGCAACGAGCTGGAGCGGGCCAAGAGCAAGATTGACGAGTACTTCCTCCAGCTGAACCAGCAACGGAAAATCATTCTGGCCTTTATCATTGTCACGGTCATCATCATCACCCTCGTGGTTCTGGCCTACCGCTTCTATGCGGCCAAGCTGCATCTGAACGAAGAGATGGTGAAAGAGATTCTGGCCGGTGTGACCGTGGCGAAAGAGGAACCGAAACCCTCCGAGAGCGAAGCGGCTCCGGACACTCCGCCCCATGCACCTGCACTCCAACCGGAGTTAACCGAGAGCTCTTTCCTCGACCGCTTCCGCACCCTCTTGCAGAGCCACCTGCATGAACCGGACTTCAACGTGGAGCGCATGGGCGAAGAGATAGGCATGAGCCGCGTGCAGCTCTACCGCAAGGTGAAGACGCTGACCGGACAGACTCCCGTGGAGTTGCTGCGGAAAGCTCGCCTCACACGGGCCCTCCACTTGCTGCAGACCACAGACAGGAGCATCAGCGAGATAGGCTACGAGGTGGGATTCAGTGCCCCCTCCTACTTTGCCAAGTGCTTCAAGGACGAATATGGGAAGAGTCCGGGAGAAATGCGTAACGAATCCTGACTCCCGTCGTCCCCCCAACATGAAGAATCGACTATGAAATATCGTTCATTTACGCCTAATTTTGATACATAGTATCATATTTGGGGGTAGATGAACGCTTTTTTATAGCCCTCTGTTCCGCTGTGCCCTACATTTGCAGCAGAATTTCTAATACCAGTAAAGTATGAAACAATCAATCAAAAAACTAACAATCTGCTGTTGGATGCTCCTCTGTGGCATCCTCGTGTACGCACAAGAAATGAAGGTTAGTGGCACTGTAACCGACACACAGGGTGAAGCCCTGATAGGAGCCACGATCCAAGAGAAAGGTACCGGTCGGGGTACCATCACCGATCTGGATGGAAACTTCCAGCTCAGTGTCGAAAAGGGAGCCACGCTCGTTGTCTCTTATATAGGATATGAGACGCAAGAGTTGGCCGCTACGCCTACCATGAAAATCACCCTTGCCGAAGAGAGCAACAGTCTGAGTGAAGTGGTCGTGACGGGCTACACCACGCAACGCAAGGCCGACCTGACCGGCTCAGTGGCTGTAGTCTCGACAAAGTCACTCAAAACCTCATCGGACGCTGACCCCATGCGTGCCCTTCAGGGCAAGGTGCCGGGCATGACCATCACCGCTTCGGGTTCACCCAGTGGCACCGGTACTGTCCGCATCCGTGGTATCGGTTCGTTCAACTCCTCCCAAGATCCTCTGTTCGTCATCGACGGAGTGCCCACCACCCGTCCGCTCAACTCGCTCAATGCCGGCGACATCGAGAGCATGCAGGTGCTGAAGGATGCTGCATCGGCCTCCATCTACGGTTCGCGCGCCTCGAACGGTGTCATCATCATCACCACCAAGCAGGGCAAAAAGGCTGAGAAGGTGAGTGTGGACTTCTCGGCCAGCCTCACGGCACAGACCTACACCTCACAATCGCTGATGAAACTCTGCAATACCCGCGAATATGCCACCGCCATGGCACAGGCCGCCCTCAACGACGGCATCGATCCCGTCACCTATGCGGCCAACTACGGCCTCAACCTCAACGCGCAAGGCGGCATGCCCATCCAAGCCTGGAATCCCGCTACCCAGAGCTATCAAACCTATAGTGTGGGTGGCCGCTACAACGGATACATCAATGCCAAGCAGACCATGGCCCTGTCTGACACCGACTGGCTGGATGCCATCTCACAGACCGGCATCTCGCAGAACTACGACCTCTCCATCTCGAAGGCCGGCGACAAATCGTCATCCATGTTCTCCCTGGGCTACAAGAACAACCAAGGCATCCTGAAGCACACCAGCTTCGAGAACTTCGCAGCCCGTATGAACTCCAGCTACAAGCTGAACAAAAACCTCACCGTGGGCGAGAACTTCACCCTGACCTACAGCGAGCAGGTAGACTGCGCCCCCATGGAAAATGCCCTGAAGATGGCCCCCACCGTCCCTATCTAGGAAGAGGATGGCAAGACTTTCTCTGGTCCGGTGGGTGGTATGAGCGACCGTCAGAACCCCTTACGCGAACTGGTGTACAACCGAGACAACACACTGGGCTACTGGCGCATGTTTGGTAACGCTTTCGTCGAGCTGAAACCAATCGAAGGACTCACGCTCCGCTCCACTTTCGGAATAGACCACTACTCGTCGTTCATCAATGCCAAGACTCGCACCTTCCACTCGGACATCGTCAACAACGACATAGCCAAAACCACACTCACCCATAATAATACGACCGACTGGACCTGGTCGAACACAGCCAACTACCACTTCCGCCTGAACGACACCCACGACTTCACAGTCCTGCTGGGTACCGAACTGAACAAGCAGACGCTCATTGAGTTCAATGCCTACTCCGAAGGATATGCCCTGGAAGACATCGACTACATGTGGCCCAATGCCTCCACCGGTGTGGCCAAGAACAGCGGTGCGCAGGTGGGCTACCGGCTGGCCTCCTTCTTCGGCAAGGTAGACTACAACTACGACGACCTGATTCTGGCTTCCTTCACCATCCGCCGCGACGGTTCCTCCCGCTTCGGTCGCGACAACCGTTGGGGTACCTTCCCTGCCGCCACACTGGGTTTCCGCCTCTCTAAGTTGCTGAACAAGGAGTGGATAGACGACCTGAAGATACGCGCCTCCTGGGGACAGACTGGTAACCAAGCCATCGACAACAATGCCCAGTTTGGCCTCTATGTGGCCGACTATGGTCAGGATCGCGTCACGTCAACCGCCTACGACCTCTATCTGCAATACTCCGGCACCTTCCCCTCGGGCTACCGCGCCACCCAGCTGGCCAATCCCAACCTTAAGTGGGAGTCGGCCGAACAGTACAACGTGGGTGTAGACTTCACCCTGCTGCGTGGCAGCCTCTATGGTTCGCTCGATGCTTACATCAAGAATGTGAAGGACATGCTGATTTCTCCCGCCTACTTGGGAGCCTTGGGTGAGGGCGGAGCCTCTTGGTCCAATGGACCTTCGCTCCGCAACCAGGGTCTGGAACTGCAGTTGGGCTACCGCACCAAACTGTCCAACGGTCTGGGTATCGACCTGAATGCCAACGTCGACATGTTCCGCAACAAGGTGACCTACCTCCCCTCTACGGCCACCGGTTCCTACGAGCACACCACCACCCAGAATCTGGTGGAAGCAGGAAAGCCCTATGGTTCCATGGTGGGCTATGTGGTGGAAGGCATCTTCCAGAATCAAGCAGAGGTGGATAGCTACGGTCAGGCTAATGCCCGCGTAGGCGGACTGAAGTATCGCGATCTGACGGGCGACGGAAAGATAACGGCTGACGACCAAACTTGGATTTACGACCCCGTGCCTGCCTTCACCTATGGCCTGAACATCGCTCTCAATTACAAGAACTTCGACCTCTCCATGTTCTGGCAAGGCGTAGCCGACAAGGATGTCTACAACAACCAGAAGTTCCAGACCGACTTCTGGAGTCTGACCGATGCCGGTTCCAACAAGGGTAACCGACTGCTCGGAGCCTGGACCACCGACAACACCACATCTACCATACCCGCTCTGACCACTAACAACACAGCTGACGAGGGGCGCCGTTCCAGCTACTTCGTGGAAAATGGCTCCTACCTGAAGCTGCGTACCCTGCAGCTGGGCTACACCCTGCCCGAAGCTTGGATGCAGAAGCTGAAAATGCAGAATGCCCGCATCTACCTCTCCGGCCAGAATCTGCTGACGTTGAAGAGCGGCAGCCTCACCTGCCCCGATCCGGAGAACCCTGACTGGAACTACCCCATTGCCACGTCCTTCACTTGCGGCGTACAACTCAGCTTCTAACTATTTTTACTCTATTATTCTATTATCTCAAACAGAAAAGATATGAAATCCATATATTCGATACTGACTGCCCTCCTGTTCTCGCTGAGTCTGGTGAGCTGCAACGATTTCCTCGACTATTCTCCCACGGCCGTCATCGACGAAGAAAAGGCCTTCAGCAACCCTGAAGAGATGGTGACTGCCGCCTATGCCATGCTGGGCGACTGCTGGTACACCTATCCCTTCAACCTCTTCCCTTACGGTGACATCACCTCCGACGACTGTCTGAAGGGCGGATCGGGCACCACCGACACCGACTACCACCCCTTCGAAGTGTGGAGCAACCTGACCTCTACCATCGGCCACATGGACGAACTCTGGTACCGACTTTACTGTGCCATCTCGCGCTGCAACCGTGCTTTAGTCTCGCTGGAGCAATACGGAGACGACAAATTGGGTGCCGAGACCTGCCGCCAGCGTCAGGCAGAAGTGAAGTTCCTGCGAGCCCACTTCTATTTCAAGCTGATCACCGTCTTCCGTCAAGTACCCTGGATAGACGAAGAGGTGTTCAGCAAGAATACAGTAGAGCAGACACGCAACGACCAGTTCACCTACCAAGAGCTGTGGGAGAAGATTATTGCCGACTTCGAGCAGGCCTACCAAACACTGCCAGCCACCCAGGCCAAACAGCCCGGCCGTACCCACAAGATTGCCGCAGCAGCCTACCTAGCCAAATGCTACCTGCAGCTGGCCTGGGGCGACGGCTATGAGGCCACCAACGGCGAAAGCCACCTCAACAGCTCCTTCCTGCAGAAAGTAGTGGAGTACACCGACGTAGTGAAGTCCTCCTCCTACGGTTATCTGGCCGACTATGGCGATATCTTCCTGCCCGACTACAAGAACAGCTGCGAGTCTATCTTCGCCGTGCAGTGTTCGGACTATCAGGACGACAACACCCAGTATGGCCGCGCCAACTGGTCTAACATGCTGAACGGCTGCTGGGGCATGTGGTCGTGCGGCTGGGACTTCCACAAGCCTTCGCAGAATCTGGTCGATGCCTTCAAGACCCAAGATGGTCTGCCTATGTTTGAGGATGCGTTCAACGACTACAATGCTCACCCCATCTGCGGACAGCCCAACAGCCAGAAGTGGGATCCGCGCCTCTTCCACACCGTAGGTATGCCTACCTTCCCCTACAAGTATGAGAGTGAGTATACCCAGACCACGGCCAACAGCCGCAACCCTGACACCTACGGCTACTACACGTCGCTCAAGGAGGTTCCGCAACGCTCGAAAGGAGAGACCTTCAACCAGCCCTGGCAGGCCTTTGCCATGAACGACTATGTACTGCGCTACTCCGACGTGATGCTAATGCGGGCCGAAGCACTCATCGAACTGAATCAGCTGGACGAAGCCCGAAGCATCATCAACGACATCCGCCAACGTGCCGCCCAGTCAGTCAGCAAGCACATCGCCTACGCTGCCGACCAGTGTGAGATTGCCCTCTATCCGGCAGACTCTCCCTACTTCGCCAGCAAGCAGATGGCCCGTCGCTCGCTGCAATGGGAACGCCGTCTGGAGATGGCCATGGAGAGCAGCCGCTACTTCGACCTCCGTCGCTGGGGCATCGCTTCGCAGACGCTGAACCGCTACTTCCAACAGGAGCAGCAGGCCAACTTCGAGGGCAAGCCCTATGCCCAGTACTACAAGGATGCCCACTATACAGCTGGCAAGAACGAGTTCTTCCCCATCCCCTACAACCAGCTCTACTACATTCCTGGACTCTATCAGCAAAACAAAGGCTACGAATAACCCCATCATTAACCCCCAATACCAGAAAAGATGAAAATGAGAACAGTTATGCTGCAGGCCCTG
>CAMGAL010000025.1 GCA_946007445.1 uncultured Mediterranea sp. | reverse complement strand
GGTTGGGCGGGTGGCTGCCCATGCGCTGCTTCATGTTGTCCAGCACATTCATTTTCGTGAAGTTTCCTCCTATGCTCAGCCAGCGGGATAGGCTGTAGCGGGCCGAGAGGTTGTATCCTTTGGTCAGCACCTTGCCGTAGTTGATGTAGGTGGCGGCATACTTGCCTCCGCTCATGGAGGCAATGTTGCGCTGTATGTAGTCGCGCGTGTGGCGGTACACCACGCCTCCTTCGACATAGATAGAGTGTAGGCCGAAGCTCTTGGCATAGCTGAGGTTGAAGTTCAGGTTGTCGCTTCGTTCGGGCTTGATGTCCATGTCGCCCATCTCCAGGTCTTCGTCGCCAAACATCTCTTCGATGGTAGGCAGGCGGCAGGCTTTTTCGTAGGAGAGCTTGGCTTGCAGGCCGGGCAGCAGGAAGTAGGTGCCGGCTGCTCCCCATCCCCAGAAGTCGATGTCGCGCGATGATCGCACGAAGGCTTCCTGGGCCTCTGTGGTGGCTACGGGGCCGCTCACTGCCTGGTTGTAGTACTTGCCGAAGAGAGAGATGTTCCATTTCTCCGTAGGCATCAGGCGATAGGAGAGGCCGGTGATGTTCTTCTGCGTATGCTTGTCAATGGGGTCGGTCACCGCTTCCCGGGTCAGCAGCGAGGTGTTCTCCCTTCGAAAGTCGGTCAGTACATGGTTCAGTGTCAGCAGGTGGGCACGTCCCGGTCGGTAGTTCAGGGTCATGGTGCCGTTCCAGTTGTGGTTGGTGGCGCGCAGGTGTTGGAGGCTCTGTTCTCCGGGCGAGTTCAGTAGGGCTCTTTCTCCCAGCCAGTTGTACTTATAGGAAGCCGTGTCAATGTTGGTCGTGATGTCGCGGTTGTAGTTGGCCGTCAGCTTCACTTCCAGTCCTTTGGTGAAGAGGTTCCGCTTGCTGTACTCCAGCGAGGGCATCAGTGAGTGTCCGCGGCGGTGCTTTTCGCCATATACGATTTCCTGGCGTACACCAGTTTGAATCTCCTTGTAGAGCTGCGAGTAGGTCACTCCCAGCATCAGACGGTCGGCCCACCGGCGATTCACAAACCCCACTTTTCCGACTATCGCCTCGTTGTGGTAGGTGTCGTTGAATCGCTTCACACGTACCTTCAGGTCGCGGTCGATGCGTCCCGTCTCAAAGTCCTCTACAGGCGAGTTGACGTGGTAGTCGTTGTCTGAGTAGTTCTGGAACGCATTGATTTCGTAGGTGAAACCTCCGCCCAGTGTCTGCCCGAAGTGTACGTACGACTTGTGGGTGTTGAAGGAACCGTAAGAGTAGGATGCGTCCAGAAACCATCCTTTGCGGCGTTTTTCGGTCACGATGTTCACCACACCTCCGATGGCATCCGTGCCGAATCCTACCGGCACGACTCCTTTGTAGACCTCGATGCGGTTGGCAAAGCTGACGGGGATGTTGTTCAGGCCGAACGACTGGCCTACGCCCTCTTGGGGCACTCCGTCAATAAATACCTTGACATGTTTCCCGCTGAATCCGTCCATCATCAGCGACATGTCCGACCCCACACCGCCCGACTCGCGCAGTTTCAGTCCCGGTGCTTTGGCCAGGGCGTCGCTCAGGTTCTTGGTGGTGTTCTGCATCTCGCGTGTATCTACCGCAATGGTGTTGAAGGGCGATTGCTTCACGCGACCCACACCGGTGGCCATCACCACGACCTCGTCCAGCTGTACGTCGCTGGCCGTTAGGGTGATGTTCATCTTCTGTCGTTGTCGGGTCAGCGTGACGGACTTCTCCACCGCTTCATAGCCTACGGCGGAGACCACCAGCGTGTAGTTGCCCGCCGGGGCAAAGAGGCGATAGTTTCCTTGTTCATTGGTGTAGCAGCCATAGTTCGTGCCCTTCAGATACACGGTGGCAAACGGCACCTCCTCCGAATCCTTGGAGATGATTCTTCCCGACAGAGCCGGGATTTGGTTCTGTGCGATGGCCGCCAGAGCGAGCAGCATCAGACACAGCGTTGTAGTCAGTTTTCTATTCATTCGTACTCGTTGCTGTTTTTTCGAGTGCAAAATTACGCTGTCGCCTGAGGGTGTGCAATACTCAAAATGTGTGATTTGTAGCGTTGCGGCGTGAGGAATCCGTTGTCTGCAATACCCAAAAGTGGGTATTGTGTCACACGTCGGTTATCTATGCAAACGTCGGACAACTGGTGCAACTGCCGCCGAATAAGAGAGGCTCTCATCGGAGGGTGCGTTGGGCCGAATATCCTTCTCCCCATCCATGATGGATTGTAGCGCTTGGCTGAGATGCTCGGAATCGTTGAAAGGAATAATCTCTCCTCTGTCACCATGAGCTGTGGCATTCTCTGCATCTCCTACAGGCGTGGAGAGAATGTAGTTGTGGAAACGTCTGGCTTCGGTCAGCACAATGCCAAAGCTTTCCCATTCGGAGGTCAGCACAAACACTTTGGCCCGGTTGTAGTATTCCCATAGTTCTCGTTTCTCATAGACAGGGCCTGTGAGTTGGATAGAGTTCGCTAATGAGGGATTTTGTTGGAAATAACGGTCCAGATAGGGTTGGAAATCGGGAGCGATGGGGCCTATCAAGGCCACCTGCCACGACCCGAGACGAGTGTGACGCAGTGCCTCCAGCAGCATTTCCGTATTCTTTTGTCGGGTTCCGATGCGCCCCACGGTAATTATCAGGTTCTCTTTCTCGTCGAAACTCTTTTCCGGAATATGCAATGCCTGCCAGGCCTCTTCGTCAAAGGCGTTGGGCATCAGCACGAGCTTCTCTTTCATCAGGGCTTGGTAGGAGGATTGCTCCGTCAAGTAGCGATACCCTTGCGCCGTTTCACAAGAGATGACATCACAGTCGCGAATAAAGACACGGTTGGCCAGGTCGTATAGCCAACGCTTCCCACGTGGCTTTTCTCTGATACTCCATTCATGTCCGGCTTCTGTGTCGAGTTTGACATATACTTTGCCTCGTTTGTTCAGTCGTTTGTATAGCCAGACGTTGATCATGGTTTCGGGCTTCCGATGGAAGCACATCAGGATATCTGTTTCATGGGCATGCTTCAGCAGATAGTTGATATAGACGGGAATACGCTGTTTGGGATTCCTGCTGAGCGGTTGATGGATAAACTCGATCTCTCTTTTACATGATGGAGGGATTTGTTGCATCTCCTCCTCGTTGAATCCGCAGACCACCTGAGTCCGGCACTGCAAGGCTCTGCCTACATACTGAGGTACCAGCACGACATCCTTGCCGGCTTCTAAGGGATTGAGGTATCTCCATAGCAGGGTGAGTGTGGGCTTTTCAGTTTCGTGCAGGGCATTCAGGAAATAGTGCCCGCGTCTGATCCGTTCACCTTCACGGCAAGCGTTTTGTCTGAGAATGAGATATTGCTCGGGCGTGATGGCTGCCATTTGTTGAGGCAGCTCTCGCAGGGAGTCCACGAGGATGCCCACCTGCTTGCTCTCTACGAAGTGGGCCATGCCGCTCTCTCTCCATACGATGACAGGCAATCCGGCCGACAAGTAGAGCCCGCACTTGTGGGCATTGTTGAATCGCAGATAGGTGCCCAGTTGGCCGTCGCAGGTATCAATGGAAATGCCGTCCCACACCAACCCCCAGGCGCATCCTTGCAGCAAGGGTGGAAGCAAGTCTGGAGTAGTGGCCCCTTGGTGGCTCACATTGGCAGGGAACGCTTCTTTCCATCCGTCTCCCCAGATCCGGAAGGGGAGTGCGATGTCACCCAGCTGTGCCAGGAAGGGGGACTTCTGCAGATTGCCGGCATAGGCAATCAGGCTTAGCCGGTAGCTCTCTATCCACTGTTCGGGTGTACCTGCCGGCTGATAGTCGCTCAGGTAGTCCCATACCCCAACGGGTATCAGGTGGTTGGTCAGGTGAAACTGTCGGCGTAGGATGTCGATGGAGTTCTCATTGGGCACCAGTACATCATCGGCCAATCCGATGCATGCCATTTCGTCGCGAGCGTAGGGTGCGGTGGTGGGCATCCTCAGTTGCTCTACATCGTTGATAAAGCAGATGAGCCGGAAGCCTAACAGACGTTTCAGTCGGTAGAGCAGCCGGATGCGGTTGGCATTGCTGGGCATGATGTAGAGTATCGTCCCGCTACGTCGCACGCACAGCAGGGTGATGAGGCAGAGCAGCGGGATGTCTATGAGCAGTTTCAGCCAGCGGTTTGCTGTTGCAGGCAGGGCCGGCATCACTCGGTAGCCCTGCGTGTCCAGCAGGTGCATCACGTCGCGCATGGCTTTGGATCCGGCATTCTGTCGGTTGGAGATACCGAACTTGATGTAGTACTTCTGTCCCATACGTTCACTTATTTGCGTTTCAACCAGAAGACCATCCAGCTCTTCCATGTCGCATATCGGCACAGCCGGTGCTGACGAAACAGTCGCAGCGTAGCCCATTTCTCCCTCCAGGTGAGTTGGTGTGCCAGCCAGATGACCGAATTGAGTGTTTTATGCAGGTACAACTCTATGGTCTCCTCTGGGGGCACTCCTTTGAGGAGATAAGCCACGGTTACATACCCCTCGATGTTTCGTAGGCTGAAGCGGCTGGTCATGGTCGATTGCAACCGTACACGGCGGTGGAAGAATTGTTCAGGCAGGTATCGGCAACGATGGGCATATTCCATAGCATTAAACACAAAATAGTTGTCTTCATGGATGATACCTTCGGGAAATCGGTGATCCTTGATGTAAGAATGTCTGAAAAGAAAAAGGCAGACGGAAGCACGGAAACTGTCATTCTTCAAAGTATGTAGCAGCAGGTAATAGCTTTTTTCCCAAATTCGTTGGTCGTCTATCAGTCCGCGTCGGTCGTAGTTGAAGGAAGTGTCCGGCATCCCGTTGTCTCTGAAAGCATCGGCATCAAACATGACATAGTCCAACTCTTCGGCCTGGCACAGCTCATAGCACCGTTGCAGGCAGTGCAAATCCAGCAGGTCGTCACTGTCCATGAAATAGACAAACTCGCCGTTTGCCCGTTCCAGTGCCCGGTTTCTGGCTGCTCCTTGTCCGGCATTCTCTTGTCTGATCCATTCGATGCGCCCGTCCTGTGCCGCATACTCCTCGATAATCTCCTGACTTTGGTCGGTCGATCCATCGTTGACCACAAGGATTTGCAGCTCCTTGAGCGTCTGCCGGCAAATACTGTCCAAGCAGGCCCGCAAGTAGGGGGCCGTATTGTGCACCGGGATAATGACCGATACCTTCGCCGGTGTGCGAACAGGCTCATCGTTCGTGGGCTTTGTCTGCTGAACTTCCATATAGTCTATTCTTTTACAATGTGTATATTCCATACAAAGATACAATTTATTTTTGGAATGACCAAACGGTTTCTATGGTCTGTCGAAACAATATCCACATGGTATTTGCATTTCCAAGCAAAATCGTTATCTTTTCGAAACGAAACCGACTTGATACGATTATGACCATCTACGTTGCCAATCCCATTTACGACTCCGTGTTCAAGTACCTCATGGAGGATGAACGCATCGCCCGCACGTTGCTGTCAGCCTTGTTGAAGAAAGAGGTCTTCGACCAATCAAAGACCTCCTGCAAAGACCGTCACATCATTGCCATCGACGATTCTTGCTTTGAGGGCGACCCCGATATGCTGTACCTGCTTCGTCGTTTGAATTGCGCGGCCTCCGATCCGGACATCCGTCAGGACATGAATGTGGAGGATGAGTATTTTCAGGCTATCGAAGACCGCGACACAGCCATCATGAATCGAGACAAACTTATTGCCGAGCAGGAGAGTCGCATTACGGAGCAAGAGAGCCGTATTACGGAGCAGGAGAGCCGTATTACGGAGCAGGAGAGCCGCATTGCCGAGCAAGAAGAACGCATCCACTCTTTGAAAGCTTTGGTGCAAGGGCTCGTTTCCAGTGGCATGACGGTAGAGCATATCGCACAAATGACGGGTCAGACCCCGGAAGAGATTCGCTCGTTGCTGTAGCATTCTCGGCTGAAACCCCATTACCTCTCGATAGTAACGTTGTAGGGGCGGACACACAGGTCCGCCTCTACAAGTAAAATCATCGTCGAATATGTTTCACGCGCAGCATGATGGAAACTCACCATGACATGATGGTAGTGATAACGTATTTTGACGAATACTCCCAGTTCCCCTCTTCAAAGTATCCTCTTCAGCAACGCCTCCCACAGCCGTCGTTGCCACTCCTCATACTGCTTGACGCAGGTGCGGAATAGATCGGGCCTACTGTACCGATAGCGCTCGATGCCCCATTGGTGCCGCTGGGCAATGAGCGTCACCAGGGTGAAGAAGTGCTCCACCTTGGGATGTGAGCTGCCGTCGGAGATGTACTTGAAGTAGCCGTTGCGCACGGCCAGAATCTCCTTCTCCACATAGGTGGGGCTCAACCCAAGTCGTTTCATTTCTTGTACCAGTAGCTCAAACAGCCGGCGGGTCTGTTCCTGAGCTTGTTTTCTACTTGCCTCTCGGGAGGCATTCGCTTCGCAGCATTTCTTGATTCTTTCAGTCATAAGAATGATGATTTTATGAGTTAATAATTTGCACTCCCCATCGGGGAGTATTTTTTGCTGGTATCCAGCGGACTGAATAACTTTGTGCTGCAAAGATTATTTATGAACGTGTCAAAAAATGGGCATCTGATGAAAAACTATCATTTCTCCTATTTCCGTGCGCCGGTGACGACCTATACGGACGATGACGGACGCAAAGTGTACGCCAACTTGACTCCTCACTGCGTGGTGGATGTCAGGCAGGTTTATCAACTGGTGAGCCGCGATGAGCGGATGCGCGAACTCACCCAGCGGGTGCGGGCCGCGCCGGACATGGGTGTGGCCAAGCAGCGCTGGCTGCCGTTTGTCACGCCCTGCGGCACCTTCAGCCGGAGGAACTGCCAGTCGCTGCAGGAGCTGTCGGGGCTACTGCCCATCGACATCGACAAGCTCGCCTCACCTCAGGAGGCCGCCCGCCTGCGCAGTGCGCTGGCTGCCGACCCTTATCTGCGTCCCGTGCTCAGCTTCGTCAGCCCCAGCGGCTGCGGGGTGAAGAGCTTCCTGCCCTATCAGGTGGAGCGCATCCGGCGGGGCGACGTGTCGCTGCTGCAACTCTTCCAGTGGGCGGCCACCTATGTGGAGGCCATGTACGGCGTGGCCGTGGATGGCAGCGGCAAGGATGTGGTGCGTGCCTGCTTCCTCTGCCACGACGCGGAGGCGGTATTCCATGAAGAATGAAAAATGGAAAATGAACACAGACTACAAACTTACCAACTCAAAAACTAAAAATCATGAACCATGACCTGTCAAATCTTTTGGAAGCTGTGGAGCGCAGTGGCACAGACATTGCGCCCACTTATGAAGAGTATGTGTTACTGGCCTTTGCCCTCGCCACCGACTTTGGCGAAGGAGGACGCCAGGCTTTCCACCGCCTGTGCCGCCCCAGTGCCAAGTACGATGCCACCCATGCCGACCGCCTCTACACGGCTGCCTTGAGCAGCGGCAACCGGGGGCAGGTGCACTTCGCCTCGGCCGTCTGGCTGGCGCAGCAGCACGGGGTGGCCCTGACCGGTATGCAGGCCGAACCGCCATCGGCCGAAAAAGTGCAAAAGTGCAGTGCAGTGCAGCCTTTCCACACACACACAGGCGCGCGTACTTATAATGCGGCTGAAGTGACCGATGAGGCCGAGGGTGGGGAAGAGGCCTCGGACCAGTGTCCGCTGTCGGAAAACAGCGACCCCTTCGTACCCCTGCCCCAGCTGCCTCAGGAGGTGGACTGGCCCGCCATGCTGGCCACGCTGCTCATCCTGGCCGAGACCCCCGCGCAGCGCGACGTCCTGTTGCTGGGATTGCTCGATGTGCTGGGCTGTACGCTGGCACCCTACCTGCGCACGCTCTATGCCGGCCAGTGGATACGGCCTGTCATGCAGGTCTTCGTCGTGGCACCGCCTGCCTCGGGCAAGAGCGTGGTGGCCTGGTGCCGCTACCTGGTGGAGCCGCTGCACGACCGCATCCGCCGGCAGGTGGAACAGGCCCGCAAGCTCTATCGGAAGGAGTTGAAACAGTACGAACAGATGGGGCGGGAGCGAAGTCAGATGGAAGAGCCGCGTGAGCCGCAGAACCGCCTCTTCCTCATCCCCGGCGACAACAGCAGCACGGGCATCGCGCAGAACGTCATTGACGCCGGAGGCAACGGACTGATTGTGGAGACCGAGGCCGACACCGTGACGACCGCCATCGGAGCCGACTACGGCAAGTGGAGCCACATGCTGCGCCGCTTCTTCGACCAAGACCGCATCGCCTACAACCGCCGGCAGAACCAGGAGTACCGAGAGGTGAGCCATACGCTGGTGGGCGTACTGCTCAGCGGCACACCGGCCCAGGTGCCGCCCCTCATCCCCTCGTCGGAGAACGGACTCTTCTCCCGCCAGCTCTTCTACTACATGCCGGGACTCAACGGCTGGCGCAGCCAGTTTGGAGAGCAGACCGACATCCGCGCCCTCATGCGCCAGCGGGGTGTGGAGTGGCTCGCCACGCTCGACGAGATAGCCCGCCACGGCTGCATCACCTTCTCGCTCACCGCCGCCCAGCAGCAGGAGTTCGACCTCCTCTTCCACACCCTCCTGCAGCGGGCCATCCGCTCCTGTGGCCACGAGATGAACAGCTCCCTGGCCCGCCTGGCCGTCAACCTGCTGCGCATGGCCATGGTGGTGGCCCTGTTGCGCCACCTGGAGCGGCGGGGCATGGAGTTCGACGTGGCACCCCACATCCCCCACGAAAATGTGCAGGACGGCACGGTAGGCTCCTACGTGCTCTCCATCGACGATGCCGACTTCCACGCCGTGCTCTCGCTGGTGGAGCCGCTCTACCAGCACGCCACCCATGTACTGTCGTTCCTGCAGCGTGCCCAGGTGTCCAACCGCAACCTCTCCGACCAAGACCGGCTGCTGGCCTCCATGCCGCCCCTCTTCACCCGCCAGCAGTGGTTGGAGCAGGCACGCGCGATGGACATCCCCGACAACACCGCCGCCAGCTGGCTGCTCCGCCTCCTGAAGCACGGCACCCTGCAGAAGGGCAGCGAACGGGGCACCTACCGGATGGCCACCTTCTTCACCTCGTCGGGCGCATAATAAGTACGCGCGCCTGTGTGTGTGTGGAAAGGCTGCACTGCACTGCACTTTTGCACTTTTTCCCCCTGTATAGAGAGAACGCGGGCGACCTTCCGAAGAGGGCCGCCCGCTGTTTATTAGGTTATCTCCACCGATTAGTAACCGGGATTCTGAGTCCAAGTGGGGTTCACGTCCAAGTCGTTCTTGGAAACGGGGAACACACGCATGTTGGGGTCGAAGCTGGCGTTGGGATTGCTCTTGTAGTGGGGGAACCACTCGTCTTCGTAGTGACCGAAACGGATCATGTCGTTGCGACGCCACAGCTCGTCGAAGAACTCACGGCCACGCTCCATGTAGATGTCGTCCAACGTAGGCTCGCCGGAGATGGTGGGAGCGTTGACGTATGCGCGAATCTTGTTGAACAGGGTAGCGGCACCACCCTGACCGCTGCGTACTAGAGCCTCAGCCTTGGTGAGCAGGATATCGGCAAAGCGGAACACAGGCACGTCGTTAGACTGGTTGCGGCCGTTCGAGTAGTCGCGGTTGCAGATGAACCACTTCATGGAGCGGTAGCCCTGACGCCAGCCATCCAGGTTGTCGCCTACGTCGTTGGAGGCCACATCATTGCCTGCAGGAATGGTGATGGTCTTGGTGAGAATCAGCGGTGCACCTGTCTTGTCAAGGGCTTTCTGGTCGGTAGGCAGCAGAGTTTCAGGGTCATACACATACACCTGACCGTTGGCATCGTTGCCATCCTTGTCGAGCAGACCGGCAATCATCCAGTTACGCTCGTCGCCGGGGAGGTTGAAGCGGCTGACGCACTCCGGGGTGAGCGTCATGTAGGCACCGCCCGAGTTGCCCAACTTCTCGCCGAAATAGCTGGGCTTCATGTTCTTGATGTCCTTGTAGGAGTGAGAACGGCCCCACTGCATACCCTGAGCCTCGTAGGTGTCGTAGGGGATGGCGTAGATGAAGTCCTTGATCTGACCCTTCTCCACCAGTTCGGTGTTGTTGTGGTTGAACTTGAAGCGATAGGCCACGGGCCCCAGGTCAAACTTATTGGAATTGATAATCTGGTCGCACACCTTGATGCAGTCGGCCAACTTTTCGTTCTGAGCGGAAGCGGCATTGTAGTCAGCCACCTTGGCTGAGGTATAGACAGGCCAGTTGATGTAGAGCTTGGCCAGCAGGGCCAGCGCCATGTACTTGCTGGGCTTGCCGTAGTTGTCGCCAGTGGTGGCTTCGGGCAGCTTGTCGTACACCTCCAGCAGTTCCTTCTCAATCCACTTGGCTACCTCGGGACGCGGTGTACGGTCGAAGAGGTCGAGGCCATTGGCTTCCTTGTACTCGTTGTCGGCAATGGGGGCATCGCCGAAGTTCTCCATGATAATGAAGGTGTGGTAGGCGCGCATGGCACGGGCGGCACACTTGTCAGCCTCGGCATAGTCGGAGTTGATGATTTCGGTGGCCAGCACGTTGGCCTTACCATACTCACCCATCCAGTCTACAGTAGCATCTTCGGGCTTGGAGGTGTGGTAGGAGGGGTGTGCGTAGGCATAGCCGTCCAGCCAGTTACCGGTGTAGGACAGCGAGGTGTATTCGTCGCTGGAGAGGCACATGGCTTCCATGTAGCGGCGGCCGAAATTGGCACGCGACTGGAAAAAGAGGTTGGCCATGTTAGCCTTGACGGCCTCAGGCGAACTAACGAGACCTGTGTACTGAGACTTGACATCTACATCTAGGTCTGTGCAGCTGGCCAAGGTCAGAGCCAGAACGCCAGCAGAGAGGAGAAATTTATTTGTTTTCATAATCTACCAATCAATTTTTAGAAGTTAATCTTAGCACCAAGCATGAAGGTACGGGTATGCGGATAGGTCTTCCAGCGATAGTCTACGCCCGGATCGATACCACCGAGGTTCACTTCGGGGTCGAGGCCCTTGTAGTCGGTGATGGTGAATACGTTGTTGACAGTGGCATAGAGCTGCAGGTTGTTGAGCCAGCCGTCGAAGTTCTTGAAGGTATAGCCCAGGGTCAAGGTCTGCAGACGGATGTAGCTGCCATCCTCAATGAAACGGTCGGAGGGGATGTTGGAACCGGTATCCTTGGCATCGCGTTCGTAGATGAACTCCTTCATCACGTTCTTGCCACCGGCAAAGAAGTCGGGAGCGGTGTAGTGGGCACGGAGGCCGTTGTAGACATCGTTGCCGAATACGCCGGTGAAGAAGGCGGTCAAACTAAAGTTCTTGTAGGTGAAGCTGTTGTTCCAGCCCAGGTTGAGGTCGGGTTGGGCACAACCGGTGATGGTGCGGTCCTTGTAACCGGGGTCGCGGGTGGTACCACCGTCGCGCTTGCCATCGGCACCACGGGTGTAGTAAACGGATACGCCTTCAGCATCCACACCGGCCCATTCATAGGTATAGAAGGTACCGAGAGGCTCTCCCTCCATGACGCGCTGTGTCCAGCCGTTGGCCGATACGCCGGCTACCATGGGGTCGCCCTGCGAGAAGGTAGAGGTCTTGTACTGGGCGTTCGACAACTTATCGACCGTGTTCTTGTTGTGCGAGATGTTGAGCGTGGTGTTCCAAGTGAAGTTCTTGGTCTGCACGGGGATGGCCGTGATGCTCAGCTCGACACCCTTGTTGGTAATCTTACCCACGTTGGCTGCAATCGAGCCGAAGGGATAGAGGTAGGAAGAAACGGGATAGTCCCAGATGAGGTCCTTGGTCTTCTTGACATAGAACTCGATGCTACCGCTCAGGCGGCCCTTCAGGAAGCCATAATCTACACCGACGTTGAACATACCGGTAGATTCCCACTTCAGGTCGGGGTTGGCCAGCTTGGTGGCACCCAGCATCACATAGCCGTTGTCGTACTGGCCGGTGGAACCATAGGTAGCCACAGCCGAGTAGGCGCCGAAGCCCATGGCGTTACCGCTGACACCGTAACCGGCGCGGAGCTTTAGGACATCCAGCACGTTCTGGTTCTTCATGAAGTTCTCTTCCGTCACATTCCATGCTACGGATACAGAGGGGAAGGTGCCCCAGCGGTTGTCCTTACCGAATACGGAAGAACCGTCGCGACGCATGGTGGCCTGGAACATGTAGCGGCCGGCATACGAGTAGTTGACACGACCGTAGAAAGAGATGTTGCGGATGGTCTCGATGGTGCCGCTCTCCACCTTCTGGGGACCGTCGATCATACCGGCATAGGTCAGGTTGTTCCAACCCAGCTCGTCGTTGAAGAAGTTGTGAACCGACACGCCGAAGCCGTCGTTGTTGGAGGTCTCTTCCCAAGAGTAACCGGCCATCAGGCCGACCTTGTGAACATCGTTGAAGGTTTTGTCGAAGTTGGCATAGGCCTCGAAAGTCTGGCCATGGCCGAAGTAGGTGCTGCGCTGGGCCACACCGTTCATGTCAGGAGTCACATTACCATACTTGTCGGTAATCTGAGTCTTATGCGAGTGGTAGGCACTGTAGGTGCGCTGGTGGTTGTCGTACGAGTAGTTGGCATTCAGGGTCAGGCCATCGATGATGTTCAAGGTAGCCTTGGCCATGATTTGACTGCGCTTCCATTCGGTCTGCGACCGATCCTCGTTGATGAGCGACAGGGGGTTGTAGTTGTTGGAGCCTTCACCATGCGACCAGTCGCCGTCGGCCTGACGGATGGGCAGCGTGGGGTTGAAGTAGTTCATGGCATCGAGCACCGAAGCACCCTCATCGCCCATGGGCACGCCCACGTGCTTGCCGAACATGCTGTTCACACCGGCACTCAGTTCCAACTTATCCTTCAGCACCTTGGTGCTGACCAGCGAACGGAAGTTGGCACGGTTCATCTTGGAACCGGTCACTACACCTTCGCGCTTGGTGATGTTGACCGATGCCATGTAGGTGGTCTTCTTGCCGCCACCGTTGATGGAGAGGTTGTGGTTGTGGCTCAGGGCCGTCTGCATCACCTCATCCTGCCAGT